>CAIYYQ010000179.1 GCA_903930505.1 Methanobacteriota archaeon | reverse complement strand
GATCATGTGAAAACATCGACATCCTACAAGACCATAGAGACGTTATCCGAGGCGATCACCAGTGGGAAATTCCCGTACAAAGAGATCCCTGAGATAAAACCTGTGTTCCGATTACATCCACCGAAAAATGGGTACGAAGGCATCAAACGATCCTACCCCAATGGCGGAGCACTTGGGTACCGCGGAAAAGAGATAAATAAGCTTATTGGCCGGATGCTTTAAATACTCGTCCCGAAAAATTTCAAAAGATTATTATATATCTTCCTTTATTGTACAAACAGAGAGGGATAAGTATGGAGGAAGTCTTGTACAATATCGAAATCCATAAGGATGAAGATAGGTACCTGGGAAAAATTTACTCAGATATCGATGGGATGAAAGAATTTGAAAACCAAAAAATCTATGATCTCCTAAGAGACATAACATTTGATATCGAGCTTGCACTCGAGGAGTTCTCAAGTCGTTCTGAGGATGTCCTTGAACCACAAGAAGAAGTGAAATAACTGCTTTCACCCAGGAAACCTATAAATACCTGTAACGTACGGTCTGTAGGGTAACCTTTTTAAATACTTCTGGTATTTGGAGGTTCTACTATCCTTATATATTGGAGGAATTATAGTGGAATATACACGGTTTGAAAAAGCACGAATCATCGGCGCACGAGCACTACAAATATCAATGGGTGCACCAACTACTCTTGCAAAGATTCCAAAGGGAACCATTGACCCGATAGAAATCGCAATGGTAGAATTCAAAGAAGATGCAATCCCGATCACAGTAAAGCGAAATACAACTACTAACTAGACTAAAAAGAAGGAAAAACAATGACAGAAGAAAACGAACAAACAGTAAAAACCGAAAACAACGACATGATGGTTTCTGAAGAAACCTACATGACCTCAGGTGTTCATATCGGAACCAGACAGAAAACAGCGGACATCAAAGATTTCATCTACAAAGTCAGAAACGATGGATTATACATCATCGACGTGAAACAAACCGATAAAAAAATAAAGATTGCTGCAAAGCTTCTCGCGAAATACGATCCTTCAAAAATCCTTGCGGTATCAGTACGGCAATACGGACAGAAACCCATCCGTAAACTCGGGGAACACACAGGTATTACTGTTTTTGATGGAAGATTCAGACCAGGGACGTTAACAAACCCGAATTCTGATAATTTTTTTGAGCCAGAGGTTATTATCTTAACAGACCCCCTCGCTGACATGCAGGCGCTTCATGAGGCACAAAACATAGGGATACCAGTGATTGCTCTTTGTGATACCAACAACGAAACCAAATACGTTGATATCGCGATTCCCACCAACAACAAAGGACGACGAGCACTAGCTTTAGTCTACTGGCTGCTCGCCCGCGAGATGCAAAAAGCACAGGGAAAAATAAAATCTGATGAAGAATTCACTGTGACCGTGGAAGATTTCGAAGCGGAAATCTAAACAGCATAGGTTTTTGAATAAGGTTATGCATTCCAGAGACTATAAAAAGAGAGGAGATGCACCCATTGCACGTAACTATTAATGATCGTATTATTCTTGTGGGAACAGCCCATATTTCTCAAGAGAGCGTTGACGAGGTACGTCAAGTTATTGAAACTACTCAACCTGATATTGTTGCAGTGGAACTATGCGAGCGGCGATACAAGGCGCTCACCGAGAAAACAAAATGGGAGAATACACCAATCACTGCTTTGTTAAAATCCAATATGGCATATCTTGTTCTTGCACAGACGTTTCTTGCTGCTATTCAACGCAAACTAGGGAAGGAATATGGTGTTGAGCCTGGTTCT
>CAIYYQ010000178.1 GCA_903930505.1 Methanobacteriota archaeon | reverse complement strand
TCTTGTGAATAGCATCTTCATGTTATAAAAAAAATGTTGATGACCAGATTTGCGCAGGTTGTTGATTTTCTACCCACTCTTCTTCATATTTTATATCAAATATGATATAATCAACTCCCTTACCAAGATAATTTCCCCTACAAAGAAATTGATAGACGCGAATGAAGGTGCGATGTGTCATCAATATTTAAAGATGTGTTGTTTCCATCGAGTGCATCCGCAGATCAAACACTATTACTTTTTTTTATTCTAATGGAGTAGAAAAGAGACTTACGGGCTATACCCAGCACATTCATTGTGTCAGATTTCATCATCTTTCTATTGAGCATTAATACATATTATTGCTTATTGTAACGAGCAATATTTATATACATAATATCCATTGGCATTCTCTATGATTTCAAAATCAGTGCTCGGAACCATCATCAAAGATCAACTACAAGAATTTCAAACCTTAAAAGATACAGTACCACGAACTGTATTTTCAAAAATGGCTTCGTATCAAGGTGCATCAGCAGTTGTCGTAAAAGGAGTGCGACGATGCGGAAAAAGCACCCTGTTAAAACAACTTATTACCACACGGCATTCCAACGACTTCTGGTATTTCAATTTCGATGACGAACGACTCACTGGATTCACCGCAGATGATTTCCAATCACTCATAGAAACCATGCTTGAACTCTTTGGAAAAAGGAAGTATCTGTGTTTCGATGAAATTCAAAATATCAAGGGATGGGAACTCTTTGTCAATAGGATGCTTCGACAAGGATACAAGGTGTTCATTACTGGATCAAACGCTAACCTTCTCAGCCAAGAACTCGGTACGCATCTCACCGGACGACACGTTGACATCGAATTGTATCCCTTTTCATTCACTGAATACCTGAAGGCACATCACATTGACATCCCGGTAAAAGGGATGTATTCCACTGAAGAAAAAGCACTGCTTTCAAAACACTTTAAACAGTATCTCGAAAAGGGAGGGATGCCTGAAGTAATTGTCTTCTCAAACGAAGCTATGCTTACGCAGGTGGTGAATGATATTCTTCAGAGGGATATCGTGAACCGATACAATATCAGGAAACCATTGGAACTTAAAACATTGCTTAAATTCCTCATCGCAAATACCTCTAATTCGATCACGTATCGATCGATACGAAATAATTTTAAAATCCAGAGTGCAAACACGATCCAAAAATATATAGAGTATGCAGAGGAAACCTACCTTGTGTTCACCGTCCGAAGATATGAGAAGAAACTAAAGCAGTTTGATAAAAACCCGAAAAAAATATACTGTGTCGATAACGGCATTATCACAAAAACTACGCCGATCATCCATGAACGACAGGGGGCACTGCTTGAAAATCTTGTTGCGCTGCAATTGAAACGATTAGGAAAAGAATTCTACTATTACCGTGGAAGAACCGATGTAGAATGTGATTTTATTGTACCACATGAAAAACAAGCGATCCAAATCTGTTACCAGCTTCGAGATGATAACAGAGAGCGAGAATTAAAAGGCCTCTGCGAAGCACTTGACATGCTTTCTGCAAAGCAGGGTTTTCTCCTCACACTTGACCAAGAAGATCAGAACATAAGAAAAAACAAGAAGATCAACATACAACCAGTCTGGCAGTGGCTCCTGGAAAATGACGCATAAAAATAAGATACAATTTAGATAATAGTAACAGAAAATAATTAGATGCAAAAGCGAGAAACAGCACAGGTTTAACGTTTAGAACGGGAGCTAGGTCAGGATTTTGTATAATGATCACAATAACGAATATGGGAAACGATAGGTAACGATTTTGGGAAAACATCCAGGCGACGTCGATGGGGTTATTTCTTGAAGAACAAGAAATCAAAGACACCAATTTCAGGCGACGAAGCTGAGAAAGACCAGGCTTGTTGGTTGGAGATGCTGAAAAAACGCACAATTGATTGTTAATGATTTCCTGGTCGTATTCTCCCCTGTTTTATATCATATATGTTATGAATTTATTTTTTTAATCATGTATGTTTTATATAAAATATGATATAATCATCATGAAATAAAATTCCTATATTTAATTGTGATGCGCCTGTTTTTTACCGGTACAACTTTAGATATGTGAATTCGTCCCTGTTTTACAAATTGAATACCTATAAGGAATGAAGGCGATTTTTTACAGATTTAAAGACCGGATCAAAAATATCCAACTCGTTTAGTTCTTTTTCTCGGTTTACAATTTTTTTTGCGGTGTCTATTATATCGCGTAACATTTTTTTTCCTCTGCTTTTTATTTATGTAATCAGCACTAAACATATCTTTTTACTTATCATAATTTTTCCTTTTTTACCTTAAATTATTATAACCTTACTTGATTTTAAGGTTATGTGGTACGATAAACTTTTTTGTAATCAAAATATTATTTTTCTGAATATAGATTTACGATTTTTTGTGACAGTCGAAGCTTCTTGGTTTTATTTGTTTTTTGTGATGCTAATATGGAGGATTGTAACAAATCTGATATGATCCGATACTTGGTCATATGACTCAAATCATTGGAAAGATCAAATTGGTCACACAACTGATCTGTCGTTCGAATAACGCTTTCTATACTCTTACTAATTTCATTTTTATGTTGCAAAAATACAATGGTCGCTACGCTTGCATATGTCGATGATTTCATCTTTCATCTCCCCTTTAATCATATCAAATATGATATGAATTTATTTTTTTAATCACATATGTTTTATATCAAATATGATATAATCACGCTGAAATAGAATTCCTATATTTAATAGTTATGAGCCTGTTTTCTACAGGTACAACTATAGATATGTGAATTCATCCCTGTTTTACAAATCGAATACCTATAAGGAATGAAGGCGATTTTTTACAGATTCTTTGAAGACCGGATCAAAAATATCATACTGTCCTTTTTCTGTTCTTTCTATCAATTGAGCATTCATCATTTGATTGAGTATACCACCAACTTTTTTCCCTATTTCCTCTTCTAATTGTTTATATTGAGTTTTCCCTTCGGCAAGAAGAACCAC
>CAIYYQ010000177.1 GCA_903930505.1 Methanobacteriota archaeon | reverse complement strand
GGAATTATCCTGCCGTTTTCTCCTCTTGCAACAATACTTGATTTTGTTGCCCCGCCGCCATTGTATTTCCTTGCGCTGTTCTTGATTGTTCTCACGTATTTATTTATGGTTCAAATCGTGAAAAGTAGGGTTGTGAAAAAATACGGATATGATTAAAAGATATTACGATATGTGACCATAATGAATATGAGCATCAAGATTTAATTTTGCTTGTTTTTATAGCTGTTTTTTAAAAGACAGGGTATTTAGCATCAATAATTCATAAAGATTTATATATTATTAAGACATATATAAATTAATTACTGAGAGGAACTCAGTAACAAACCTATGAAAAAAATAATACTAGCCTCAATCATAATCATTCTTACTGTGCTCTACGGAACCGTAGGAGCGGTCCTCTTTTTTAATATAGAAGTCTTGAAAGCACCTGAGACAGAAATAACTCTGGATGTTCTTGAAATAAACGCTGAACAAGCACTCATACAAACAACAATCAATATGACAAACCCAAATTCCTTTGATCTCGTCTCGAAAAATTTCGAACTCATACTCCTCACAGAAACAGGAACAGAAATCAGTAGAATGCATCTTGAAGGCGGAAACATTCAAGCACAAAAAACAAAAACACTCACCGCCACAGCACCAGTGAGCTTCAACGGAGAATCACTACATATGATCACCGCAAAACTATCAGGAACACTTGGCGCATCGTTCTTTGGCGCAATCGAAAAAACAATCCCATTTACAATCACAATTAAAACATCCATTGGTCAGATTATCGAAGATATCGCTCCACCGATCATCAATGTCTACACAAACATGAGTGATATCTCGCAAGAGGGCGTGAAAATCACTGGATTCTTTGATATGTATAACCCTAACTCGTTTGAAATGTATGTAAAAAACATAGCAGTAAATATAAAAAACGAGGCCGGTCAAATTGTTGGTACAATAACGGGCGATGATGCTATTATTCCAGGGAAACAATCATACAAGCTCGATGTTAATGGAAATGTACAACTCATCGCACTTAATTCTGAAATACTGACAATGAGCATTAGTGGGACCGCTGGTATAAAAATCGCAGGATTGGATAAATCCCTTGCAATCTCAGTTGATTCACAACTCCATATCCCCAATATAAAAGATATCTTTCCATCCATTTCTCCAACACTTGCAGTAATCAAAGCAGATATGAAAGCAACACTTCACGGATTTATCAGCTACATGACGCTCGAAATACAAAACCCTAATCCGCTTGCTCTTACTGCTCGGGATGTCACCTTCTCCATATATCGAGTTGATGGTGACAAGCAAACATTTATTGGGGACTGTGTTGTAACAGAGGCGACAGTCTCTGCGAAAGCCACAACAAACATTCCTGCTCAAGTAGTATTGCCGTATAGGAAATTGTTCATCCCGCAAGGGAAAGGTTTTATCCCAGATGGACTGCTTGTGGTTGTCCAGGTAAATGTTACTCTTGCCGGGCTTGACCAGTATTATTGGATAGGAGTGAGCGGTTATCAGGATCTGCACGCATTCCGATAAATAAAAATTCCGGTTCTTTGCTGAGAGAAACATAAATACCTCTGAGAGGATAACAACAGGAGGTAACGATGGTGAAGATCCTCTATGGTGTATGCGGGGAAGGACTTGGTCATGCAAGTCGAAGTAGAATACTGATTAACTACCTTAAAAAACAACACCATACTCTTCATGTTGTCGCTGGTGGAAAAGCATATGCATTTTTATCAAAAGAGTTTACCGAGATTACTGAGATTGAATCTGCTCGGCTTTTCTATCAAAACAATCAGGTGCGTTTACTTCCAAGCATCATTTCCATGGTATATCGAACTTTGATTGGTAGTATTCCTTCTCTTTTCAGGGTGCACCGTCTCATCAGAGAATTCAAACCCGATGTGGTGATTACCGATGGGGATCCGATCTGTCATTATGCTGCA
The DNA here is from genome assembly GCA_903930505.1 of Methanobacteriota archaeon. The sequence goes on along the minus strand of CAIYYQ010000177.1, from coordinate 4,197 downwards.
CGTTTGACGAAGGGCATCAAACGCATCAGTATCGACAATCCACAGGCGCTCATCTACAGAAAATACCCAGTTTCTCCTTGTGAGATTCCTGCATGGTTTATGCTGCGTGTCGCAGTAACTCTGGGCGTATTTGGTGCAGAGAAACATCTGGTTTACGATTTTTTTGATGAGCCGAGCAGCGATGAACGAGTCATGTTCTTGAAACCACTTATCCAGGAAGGAATTCTTCGTCAAAAACCTCTATACGGAAATCATATTTTTGTGTATCAGACGATCAATGCCGGAGAAGAATTATTAGAACTGTTGAAAACCTTTGATGAAACATTTATCATCTACGGATCTGACAAGATACAAACTGATACAAATCTTGTGTTTAAACAATTCAATGAAGATGAATTTTATCATGATATCGCTCATGCAAAAGCAGTGATTACGAACGGGGGGTTCACCGTGATCAGCGAAGCGTTATACCTAAAGAAACCGGTTTATATTCTTCCCATAAAAAATCAGTTTGAACAGATTCTGAATGGTAAATTCGTTCAACAACTTGATGTTGGAGTTTCGTACCTGTATGCCCATGAGAAAACACTCCGGGATTTTCTCAATGATCTTAATCAATATAGGAAGAACCTGAAAACGTACGATCCGGGGAATCAAGAGACAACCCTTCGTCAGATAACAAAGGAAATAACAAAACTGCTGTCTGAATCTTCTCAGAGCTAGAAATAGTTTTGAAAGGTTGTGAAACACAAGCTGAACAGGGCATCACTGAAACAACGATGTAGGGAGAGTTTTCATTGAGGAAGATGGGAAAGAACTACGTTGAGGAGCGGATTGAAGAGAATCAAAAGACCGACAAGAATAGAAAGGAGCACCATGAGTAAAACTGCCCCTGCCATAATATCTTTTACTCTGCCGTACTCTGCGTCGTAACCTGGATGTAATCGATCAATAAGTTTTTCCATGGCTGTATTCGCTAACTCAAAGGAAAGCACGAGGAAAATGACAAGGAGAATCATGATGAATTCAAGTCTGTTTATCTGTAAAAAATAGGACAATACGATAATAAAAATTCCTATGAGGACTTGGATTTTAATGTTTCTCTCTTTTGATATCCCGTGAGCAATACCAAGTAATGCAACATATACGCTTTTTGAAAAATCACTTTTTTTCATAATATATAAATTAAAAATTGGAATATATAACTTTATTCATTGTTGTTTTTTTCAGGGGATATCTGGCGATAACCAAATGCGATGAAATATGGTTTTAGACACCAGTATATGAACTTGTGAAACTGACGAACGTTTTTTTCAAGAGGCGGCATTCGTGGTTTGACCATGGAACAGAAATCTACAGATTGTTTTGGTATGATATTGAGGAAATTCATAAGATACATCATGGTTTTCTCAGGGTTTTTACACAGGTCTTCGTAGGTAACGGCAACATAGTCTTCTTTCGAAAGACGAAAAATGTTTTTGCTGTAAGATCGAAGGGCGCTTCTTGTGGATAGCGTTAAAAGAATCATTCCAAATGCAGAGAACGTTAGGAAACAGCATCGTACGAAAAAAAGACTTATCGGGTTTTTATAGAGTTTTATATAAAGCGGTGAGAGTGCAGCAGTGTACGAATTTTTCTCTTTAAGTAAAAACTGGATGGCGTTCATCGTAGAACTCAGTATGTTGAAGGGATGTCGATGGATGAAAATGAATTTTGCCTGAGGGATCATTTTTTTTATGTAGAGGAAGTTTGGGAAATCAAACGGGTTTTTTAAAAGAATTGGGTTTGTGTTTTCAGAGATGAGTTGTATCTTCTGCATCAGTTCGTTGAAGAGCAAAAAATTTTTATTGTTTAGTTTCATGAGAATGGTTTGTTGTCCGAGTAGAAAACCGTATTCTTCCGCGAAATTTGCGGTAAGTGATAACCTATCGATTCCGCGGTCGTTGAGATTCTGTGTTTTAAAAGACGTTGTGAGTTCTTTTTTTGCTTGTTGTTCTTTCTTTTGAAAATGATTTGTAAGAAGCTCGTTGTAGTTGATGAGATGATACGCGGTTACAGGGTTAAATGAACCAATTGCAGTAAGCATTGTGTACAGAATACTAGTACCTGATCTATGCAACCCAAGGATGAATACGGGTTTATTTTGAATAGCTTTCAAAGTGTACAGATATTCATAATCAGGGTTGTTTTTCATATCATCTCTATTTTTATTTGATGACATAATCTTCTCCTTCGAAATTATATCGCGAGGGTATCCATTTGGATAGATGATCCGTACTTGTTGTAATAATCTCATATGCGTCGCTATCATGTTTTAAAAAATAGTCAAACCACCCAATTGCATACCGAAGGCTCACGTCTTTTTGCCATTGCGGACAAGGACAGAACATCCCAAATGCAGTCGTGAAACCAAAATGAGTACCATGCTCGATAAAGACAAGTTCTTTGGGGGTGTTTGCCTTCGGATAACATGAAAGAAGGATACCAACACTGTGTGTACTGTAATCAAAATCGCCACCTTGAAATTGAATCGGGACGGAAAGTTTTGGTACACTTAATGGATCACCCTGCGACAATGCAACGACAGCATCAACGCGCGTGTCATTTGCTGCAATCTCGGTAACAGTGAGACCGCCAAGAGAATGTCCGATCAAACCAATACATGTCGTGTTGACGAATTGTTTCACAGGACTTTGTTCAACGAGATACGTGATCGCATCATGTGCTGCAGTAATCCATTCTCCTTTCGAAAAATGAATTGGGGTTTCAGTAAAAAGCGATGGGCGAATCAACAGATTAAAAAAAGGAAAATAATGAGTCCTGATGGGTGAATCTCCTTCTGAAAAACCTTGTCCTGGTTGATCGAAGATAAAAGCAACGTATCCCTGTTCGGCAAGCGCTTTCGGTATCCAATTATAGGCACTCACGTACCCAGCGAATCCTTCACAACATACAATACCAGGATATGTCCCAGTCGCATTTGATGGATAGTAGATTTCCCCATACAACGTATAATTATTACTCGTAAAATTGATTGCGATATTCTCAATTGTAGCAAGAGGTTTAAGAGAATACGAAGACTTGTTTTCTTGTGCATGAAGAAAAAAAGCCTCAGTAATGACACAGCCACAAACAATCTGTATAACGAAAAAAAAGAAAACGATGTAAACTCTTTTGTTTATGTTCATCAATATATTAAAAATACGTTCTTATTTATATTTTCTTTTATTGTTTTTTTAATAACTTGAAAACAACCTAAGAAAAATAATTTATGTGTTTTTATACGATCGAATCCCGTCTTTGGTAACCACGAGTTGCTTGGACTCAAGAATCGCATAGTTTTCAATTTCAATAAAAGGGCTCGGGGAAATTTTCATCGACGGATCATATATCCACGAAATACTCGAATATGAACTATTCAATGATTCGTTACTCCCATTATCAACATATAATCGTAGATGAGATACATCCTCGACACCGAAATTCTGATGAATTTCCAGCTGAACGTTGTTGGCACTTGAGGCGCATTCCACAGGAACCCAACCATCATTACCTGTTCCACCTACGAAAACTTCAACCCATGCATGCGGACCAACTGTTGGAGTACCGCTGATATCCTCAAGCAGATATCCTCGAATCAATCGCGCAGGAACACCAACAGAACGACACAGTGAAATATAGAGAATCGATAAATCATCGCAATCACCGGTTTTTTTCTGATATGTAGTCTTTGCAGGTTGAACACCGTTTTGATCTTCATGAATCTGGTATCTTGTGTTTTCTTTCAACCACGTAAACAACGACTGAGCAAGCATATACGCGTTTGTTGTTTTCGCTTGTTCTTGAATCTCAGTTGCAGTACGCTTTATATCTGCATTCGTTGGATCAATATAGACGATTTCATCCATTGCTTGCGCATGACCATATTCGGAAACGATATCTGGATACGATGATATGATTTCTGAGACAGTCAATGCATTTGCACCTGTAAGATCTGAGACTAGATAACCCTCTTTGTCAATGGTGGCAGAAACGCCAAGCGTATACGTGTTCGCGGTTGTCCCACTCAGGTTCCAAACAACAACAGGGTTTCCTGCGACAACAGAATCTTCATATCCCTCTAAATACAGTTTTTGTAACGATGAGACAAAACCGTTGAGCACCTGTGGTTTATCACATCGATAATGAATCTCATAT
>CAIYYQ010000176.1 GCA_903930505.1 Methanobacteriota archaeon | reverse complement strand
ATCAGAGAATACTATCACAATACGTTGTCACATTAGTTTTTCTATTTCTTTCAAATGTTCTGCAATCCGTTTACCTTTTTCTGTGAGCCAAAAGTATCGTTTGCCACCAAATTTATGTTCCTGTTCATCTTGAAGTAATCCCTGATTTTTTAACTCAAGAATTCTCGTATTTAATGTAGAAATACTTCCTTTCCCTATTGTCTCCTGTAATTCTGTGAAAAACATTTTACTTTTGTGTTCTAGTAGGGAAACAAGTATCTCTAAAGACCCTGCCTTTTGAAGAAACGATAATTTTTCTCTCATTTTATAGAGTAAATGGTAGCCAGAATATATAGTTTTATGTATCTAACACTCCACTATAATTGTAGGATAGTAATGTTTATAAGGTTGAGTATTATACACTCTACATATAATGTGGAATAGTGGAGTTAATATAACCACAATAAAAAATGGAGAAAAACTTATGAATAAAACAAAAAAAATAGAAAGAAAAAACCAGCATAAAATAAAAAACAACAACAAACCCACTCGATTGAACCTCGACGCTTTGCGACGCGAAGTTTGCGCCTATAAATTCCACTTCGCAGATCAACCACCAGCATCGTGGAACCAATCGTTTCCTATCGCAATGGCACATAACATCAACGATATCAAGAACAAAAACCAGCAACACAAATCGACGGAAGTGAAGAGATGAAGAACCAAAAACGATTGAGCGACAATAAAGAAACATCTGAAAAACAAAGGACCAACCACGTTCAAAAGAACATTGTAAAAATTCTCTATGATGAGAAGCGTAATGTTGCTTTTGATACCGAAGGCGTTGTTGTCATGAGCGCCGATGGTGCGCTAATGAATATAAATCAGGACAAACGAATGGGGAAGTTGCTATTTTTTTACCATCAGCCCGTACTAGAACCAGTTGACGAACAGCATGGGAAAAAACAACTCACGAATAAGTGCACGGTCGAAATCCGCATGGATTTACGGACAATGGCTAACATAGCAGCATCAATTCTTGAAGGAATATCTGCACCCGTTGAAAAACTTGAAAAAAAACAGGCATCCATTAACACCTTTGTAAAACAAGAAAAAACAGAATCACCCATGTACGGGTAAGTGGAATAAGAGAGGTGATCTTGTGAATAGAAACCTTGGTCAAAAAAGATGTATCATCGATGTCGAGTCGACGGCCGATCTGTGGTCTGGACGGCTTGTCTGTATCGGCGTTATGAATATTGATTCGAAGGACAAAGAGATCCGAATTTTTGCCGGAGAATCCGAAGAGACATTGCTCATGGATTTTTTAAAATATTATAATGAAAATAAGTTTAATGTTATAATAGGATATAACACAATTTGGGATTTTCGGTACATCATATCAAGATGTTTAAAATACCGGCTACGAGCAGAGGCATTTTACCGTGCCCACTGTGTCGACCTGATGATGGTTTTGAAGACGTTTGGAAAAGGTTTTAACTACAACGAGCTCGGCACGCTGGATTCATGGAGCAAACTGCTAACTGGACGGGGAAAATTGGTAACGGATGCACCGGTCCCTGTGCTTTTTCAACGGGGTGATATCGATCAGATTGTCGCGTATAATAAAACCGATCTGAAACTTACATACATGCTTTATGATCGGCTCAATACGGTGATGGGGAGCGAATGCACATGAACAAAGACAAAACAACCATTCGTCAACTGTCCACTGTGCTAATCGACACAAACGACACAATAAAACTTATGTACATAACAATGCTTACTTATTATTGTCCTCCTCAAAATATAATTCGGACTGGTAGTTCAAGACGACACGGCGGGGGAAGGTGACGAATATGAAAACGAACTACCAGATGAAAACGAACTACCAGCATGAAAAGCGAGCCTCCGATGCTACAAGCGAATCGGTGCCCTTTTTTATCAGATGTATTCCCAGATACAATCTGAAAAACAGTTTTTTTGCAACGGCGATACAATTTCGGTATCTAGTACTACTTTGTCACCCAGCGTTCACCTTACAAAGGAGTATCTGTCGCAATTTTGTTGAGTTTAACAGATCAATTCTTCATAATTTTGTGCGAGTCCTTGATGAAACGTCATCGTTGGATATGAAGACGCCAATGGGAGATGCAACGCATCCTACCCATGGCAGGAGATAGAGAATATGAAAAAAAGCAAAACAGAAATGAATCAAAAAAAGGCAGGTCAACACATTGATGACACAACTGACAATGAGACTTTGTTGATTTATGAGAAGGGACGTACGAAACGTGTTTTTGGATTCGCTACTATATCGAGGTGGGAATCAGGAAAACGATATATAATCCTGAGATTGCCCATTAGACCATGGGATGACAGAACAGACATTCTTGCACGACTTTTGCGCGCTACCGCTAAGAAGTACAAAATTAAAAAAATTTTTATTGATCGCTATTTCTTTGCGTCTAAAGCGTTGCAATTGCTTCAAAGATTACATCTTAAATATGTAATACCCTGTCCACAAATCGGTCGAATACAAAAAATTTTTAGAATGATGCCTACACCTTGTGTGATAAAAGATTTCCAGTTGAATGAAGCTACATGTAATCTAATTATTGCAAAATGTAAAGAAAATAAAGGACGTATCGCAAAAAGAATATATGCTACGAATGAAGAGACTGAGGGAAAAAAAGTTCGCTCCTTTGGACAATTTATTTCACACGATAGTGCACAATGGGAAATTAGCGTAAACTATGAGCCGGTAAAACATTCTAAAATGACATCATTGAACCGAAAATTGATATCCTCTACATTTTGCGCCTAAAAAAAATTAAGAAAGGATTGAAAAAAAACATGAAGAAATAAGATAGAACATGGTGCCAAGGGAGCTTCGAACTCCCTTGGCTGGAGACACATGATGCCGTCAAGCACGCAAGATATCTCCAATGAAAACATACAATCGGAGATTCATAAAACCTTTGCTGTGTTCAAACGAAAGAATTACATCACTATAGCCGATTATTTATGTCCATTCCCTATAGAAAAACTGATAGTGCTCGAATATCGTTCGGATAAACAACCTGGGAATGCTTTTATCAAAGCATTGATATTCATGGATTTAAAAGGTATAAAAAAACAGACAGAATTAGAAGATTATCTAAGGCATAATAAAGACGAACGAACCAAACTTGGATTTCGGTCAACACCAAAACAACGCATGATAAGTCATTTCATACACAACGTTCTTGATGATGAACAGAAAAACATTATCAAATGTATTGTAAATCAAATAAGAGTTTATTCGGAGAAATTTTCCTTTCTCTCTGACATACAACAAACACCAATCGTAATACCACGAAAGAAAATCAAAATAAAAAAACAGGATTATCTCACCAAAGGAAATATCGCAGTAATAATTAGACCTTATCTCAAAGAAATTCGCCAGAACATAACCTTCGATTTTAATGACAATGCCGAGTACGAAAATATAGACTTATTCCATATGCTGTTTTATATGAATGATACTACGAATTGTGCTGAAAATGCAAGTGAGATATTTAGACAACCCATAATCAATGAGCTGAAAAAGGCAGGCGTTTCAAAGCCTGAAAGAAAAACCGGTTATCCTAGTGCCGATACTATTCTAAAGTACATAAAAAGATTTGGGAGCGGCGATGAAATCTATGAAATGTTTATTGCATATTATGAAAAGATCTGGAAAAGAGCACGCAAAGCCAACATTTTAAACAGGCGATCACAGTGTGACGTCGCTATCGATACCACGAACATTTATTTCTATGGTAGTAGAAATGCAAAAATGGTAGTAGGTTGTGATCCAAAAAATGGAACTGCAAAATGTTATCGTTTTGCTACAATCACCATCCTTATGAAAGGGAAACGATTCACACTGCTTGCAATACCTGTCGGCCATTTCAATAATCAACCTACCGTTATTCTGAAAAAGTTATTAGATTATGCAATGGAAAGAGTTACGATTGGTAAAGTATTAGTTGATCGGTGGTTTTGTTATCCAGAACCAGTACAATTATTGAGAGATCTTGGTCTAAAATATGTAACAAGGTGCAAAGAGAGATCCAAAGGATTAAAAAATCTTTTAGAGGTTGTATCTACACCCACCGTATTAACAAATTATCAACTGTTTAAAAATTCCGATATGCGATTTACTATCATAATCGTCGATGAAGAAAGAAAAGATCCAATAACTGACAAAATTACAATCATTAAAGCAGTGTATACTACGAATATTGCATTTAATGAAAAAGAAGCAGATTTTGCAGAAAGAATGATTATAATTTATAAGAAACGTTGGGGTATCGAAACGTCCTACCGAGTTCAAAAACATGCTTTTCTACCAAAAACATGTTCAAAGAATTATAACATACGATTATTTTATTTTTTATTTGCGATAATGTATTATAATCTTTGGGCACTAGCTGAGGCATTGAGGCTTTCACAATATCGTGGACAGAAAATAAAAGGAGACAAACCCATTACTGCAAAATACTTTGGAGCAATGATGCTACGATACATCTTTGATCCTGGAGGCAAGAAATATATATAATGATTTTAAAATTTCTTTTTTTTGGTCTATTGTAAACAAGAAAACTTAAACGATTTTTTTCATTCTTTTTATGAAATTCTTTATAAATATCCGTTGCTTTTCATATAATTAGCCATAAACCATACGGGAATCATATTCAATTTAGTTGATTTCCATGGTTTATTGGTAGGCACTCGCGAAACCACTTAATCGCCAGTATACTTTAAGTATATGAACTCTATTACTCCCAAAAAACCAGTATCAACCATACGAAAATAGTTTATAAAGTGATAGGTATGACGAAAGCGCGTTCGCGGTCAACAGCAAAGAAAGTGAAAGACAAATGGAAATCAAAAGGATGGTACCAAATCCTTGCACCAACCCTCTTTGATAAAATACCGGTAGCTGAAGCCTTGGCTGACAAACCAGCAAGTTTAATGGGACGGGTAACTGTACTTTCACTACAAGACATAACAAACGATTTTAGAAAATCCCATATAAAACTATTCTTTAAAGTCTATAAAGTTGAAGAATCCGTAGCACATACTCAACTCGAAGGTCATACCCTTACATCTGATTATGTGCGAAGAATGATACGTCGGAGAAAATCACGGATAGATGGTGTTTTTGATATCACTACACGAGACAATGCATTTTTGCGTGTGAAACCATTTGCGACTACTGAGAAACGTATCCAGAGTTCCCAGAAGAAGATGATCCGTGAAGTCATGAAGAAAACCATTGCCGACGAAGGAAAAGCAAAGACGTTAAATGAATTCATCAGAGATGCATTAGAAGGAAAAATTGGTAGTGAAATCTACAAAAACTGTAAGCATCTTTACCCGGTGAAACGGATCGAGATCGCAAAAACCGAGATCATGCGACAACCGACGATAGAAATCGAAGAAACAAAACCGGTAGCAAAACAAGAACAACCTGAAGAAAAAACAAAAGAAATTGAAATACCATCTGCAACTGCCGTATCTGAGAAACCTGTCGAAGAAACAGAGGCAAAAGAACCTGAGACGAAAGTTACAGAAGAAAAAACCACTGAAGTCGCAGAAGAAAAACTTGAAGAAGAAACCGAGGAAATACCTATAAAGGAAGACGCAGAAAAACCAGTGAAGAAAAAAACAGCGAAAACAAAAGAAAAGAAAGAAAAGAAATCTTCGAAACCAAAAACCAAGAAGAAAGCCGCAGAATAACACGTTTTTTTTCAATTTTCTTTCAAGTTATTGTTATTTTAACATATATTT
>CAIYYQ010000175.1 GCA_903930505.1 Methanobacteriota archaeon | reverse complement strand
TTCTGCGAAGAGCTTGGTTCTTTAAAAAGATTCGTTCAACCGTAGAGGAGTTCTTCGTAGTATGATGAACGCCCGGTTTCGATAATCTCCTTGACGATTTTTTCTGTTGTAGGGCCTACTCCTTTAATTTGACGGAGATTATGTTTCATGGAAGACAATGGTTCCTTCAGCTGTGAAATCGAATATGCTGTATATCCATACGGTGATGGTTTCCCTTCGGTTTTTAGCAAATAATCTAGATGTTCAAGCATGACAATGACGCGATCATTTTCATCCACGATATCTACATACAAGTGCGGTGGTATGCGTTTCGGTATCTGATATTTTTTTGCTAGCAGACGAAAAGTTTCATTAATTGAAGCATAGTACGTGTCTGAGGCGTTTCCCCATTGATGATCCTTAGGGTAGATGGTATGATAGTTTGGTAGAAGCTCCGGGTATGTTTTTTCTAATGTGTTGTAGAAATAGGTTTTTTGTTTTCCTTCTTTTAACGTCATGCCACTGAAGATGATAAAATCCAATTTGAAATCATATGCTGCCTTGATGGATTGTTCCATCTGCTCATAAGTGTCGGTGATAAAGGGTATGACTGGCATGAGAAACATTCCACATGGGATTCCTTGTTGTTTGAAAGAATCAAGCATCTTGAGTCGTTCGCTTGGCGGTGGAACACCTGGTTCAAAGATTGAACTGATGTGATCGTCAACAGATGAAAAACTCATGCTCACAATCGCTTTAGAACTGCTGTTGATTTGTGTGAGAATATCAATATCTCGTTTCACGAGCGTGGATTTTGTAAGAATATGAACTGGCAGTTTTTTTTCACTCATCAATTCAAGGGTTTTTCTGCTGAGTTGATACTGCTGATCAACAGGTTGATAGCTATCACCTACTCCTCCGCCGATCATCACATATCCTGGTTTCAATGGTTTTCGTCTGCGTGTAAAATCAAGTTCTTGTCGTAGGACATCAATTGCATTTATTTTCACGGCAACGTCGCAACCAAATTCACCATCAACCTGATATTTTTCTGCTCGTCCATCGCAGTACATGCAGTTATGGGTGCAACCTCGATACAGATTCATTCCATATCGTGAAAGAAACCAGGATTCAATTTTTTTATGTGTTCGAAGAATAGATTTTGCTTGTATTTCTGTAATTACCACCGTACCGTCAACCTTTTGATTTTTCTAATTTTTTATGTGTTGATAATAACCTTGGAAGAAATCATCAAGATCGACATTTCCTCCGCTGATGATGACACCGACCTTTTTGTTATGAACTGTTTTTTTCTTAGTAAGAATGCCTGCAACAGCAACCGCACCTGATGGCTCAACAACAATTTTCATTCGTGTCCAGAGAAACTTCATCGCATCAACGATTTCTTTTTCTGTTACCGTGATGATATCGTCAACGTTTTTTTGGATAATATGAAATGTTCGTTCACAGAGTGCTGTGCGTAAACCATCAGCAATCGTATTAGGATAGGTGCTCTGTTTGAGTGCGCCTTCTTTAAAGGATCGGTACGCATCATTTGCTTTTTCTGGTTCCACTGCAATCACTGTTGCATTTGGACATAGTCCTTTTGTTGCAATTGATGTTCCACTGGTTAACCCGCCGCCGCCGATTGGACAAAACATGTAATCCACTGGTCCGATTTCTTTGATGAGTTCATATGCAGCGGTTCCTGCACCAGCTATAATCTGATCATCATCGTAAGGGTGAACAAGCGTGTACCCGTACTTGTTCATGAGATCTTTGCAGGTTTTTTCTCTAGCTTCAACCGTGTTTGCGCATCGGATTATTTCTGCTCCGTAACCTTTGGTTGCCTCAATTTTTACCTGCGGTGCATTACCTGGCATCACAATAACAGATTTTATCCCAAGAAAAGATGACGCAAGGGCGAGTGCTTGTGCATGGTTTCCGCTGGAATGGGTGATTACCCCTCGTTTTTTCTTGCCATCTGTTAACTGAAGAAGCTTGTTGCTTACCCCGCGGAACTTGAAGGCACCAACCCGTTGAAAATTCTCGCATTTCAAAAAAACATTCGCACCGATCATGGTGTTTAATGTCCGTGAGGTCATCACCGGGGTTTTATTGATCATATGTTGGATTCGCTGGTAGGCGTGTTCGATATCAGAGAATGTAGGCATGAAGTGATGATAGCCTACGTTCTTATTTCAATGTTTTTCCCGCTCATTTTTTTTAAAAAAAGAAAGAGAAGGATTTTGTTATTTTTTCCGTCTCAATAGACTTATTGTTATGATAAGTGCTGCCCCTAAAACGATGACTTCAAACCCTGGCGTCTTCTTGTTATGTCCTGTGCCGCCGTCAGTGGAAGATGCTGTTGGGGTGCCAGATATCTGATTTGATCGTTCTCCTTCATTTCCTGAGATGTCAACCGCGGAGATTTGATATGTGTAGGATTGATTGTTGGTTAACCCTGTGTCCTGATGGGAAGTCGTCGTACTGTTATCCACAAAGACGTTGTCTCGATAGATTTTATAGTGATCAACAGCGATGTCATCCGCTGCTGGATCCCATGTGAGGTTGAGTTTTCCATCATGGACATCAGTTACGCTTAACCCAGTTACTTGTGACGGAGGCTGGGTATCGGCTTCCCCTCCTGATGCAGTGGGTGTACCGGTGCCTGGATCTGATTTGGTACCTTCATTTCCTGAGCTGTCAACCGCGGAGACCTCATAGGAATAGGATTGTCCATTGGTTAACCCAGTATTCTGATAGTAGGTCGTTGTGCTGTCAAGTAAAAAGACGTTATCTCGATAAATCTTGTAGTGATCAACAGCAACGTTATCTGTGGCTACATCCCAGGACAGGTTTAGTTTTCCATTGTGCGCGTCGTTCACGGTTAACCCAGTTAGTTGGGATGGTGGTTGGGTATCTGCAGGGTTTTCACCCTGGAAATATAAATCTGGGACATAATCCACCCACCACTCCAGCAATTTATTATTGAGTTCGGTGTACTCAGCAACATAGCTCCATAAGGCGACGTTTGAGGTGTCGGTTCCGATTAATTGAAACGTCCATGTGATAGTATCATCAGAGACTGAATAAGTTGCTGTTCCTGGGAGCAAACCGCTCTGGGATGGATAGCCGATTCCACCACCACTACTATTTGAGTAGCTCATCCAATAACTTGCATCTGAACTGTTATACCATGCAATATAGACAATAGTAGGTGAATCCTGGATGACGTCATTCACCTTCAATGTGATCGTCAGAATATTCGCATTTACCGCATATGATATCTCGGTGATGTCTATATTCGGTTTCTCTACTGTAGCGGTTTGCCACCCCCAGATACCTCCTACAAGTGTCCAATGATGGACATCTCCTGTTCCATCAGTCACAGCGTTTGCTGATGCAGGAATGGCTGACAGCAGTAGTGCTGCTATGCTTACAAACACGATTGTACTAATTTTCCATGTATTCATATTCTTGCCCCTTGAAGGCAGGATAAAGAAAGAGGATTATTAAAACACATCGAAAGTAAAAATCTATGAAAAATGTTCTCTATGGATTGGAGATGCTGGGGAAGGGATATTCAAGTGTATTCTACTAGTAAAAATATATTGCTCTAAATTATAGACGTAAGTGTGAAAATCAACACAACACCTGCTATGGTAGTGAACACTGTTTTCCAATTAGGATTTTTATATGTTTCTGGGAGTAAGTTAACTGCTCCAATGTAGATAAACTCCCCGGCAAATGCTGCAAGGATTAACGAAAGAACAAGTTGACTTATACCGATCAACGATGTAGCAGCGATCCCTAGGATAGGTGCAATGGCATCCATCAGTAAAAATATTTTTGCATTTTTGACAAGTTGTTTGTTCTTTAGCATTAACGTAACTGTATTGATTCCATCAGTGAAATCATGGAAAATAACCGCTAACGCAACCACAAGACCAATTGCGGGATCAACTCGGTATGCTGCTCCTATCGCAGCTCCGTCTAAAAAACTATGAATAACCAGGCTTCCTGCACCTATCGGGCCCATGATATGTCCATGTCCTTCGTCTTCTTCATGATGATGAATAAGGAAGTATTTTTCCAAAAGACTATAGAATAAAAAAGATGCAACGATGGTAATCATAATGTATCGTGTTGGTAGGTTCACGGATTCTGAAAGTTCTAAGCTCTCGGGCAATATATCAAAGAAGGTTACAGCAATGAGAGTTCCTGCTGCAAACGCAAAAAAATAAGGGAGAGCTTTCTTGAATTTTAATGCTAAAATCCCACCTATCAAGGTTGATATGAATGTGACTAACGCTAGGCCAATTATAACAAAATCCATAGTTCGGAATTATTGTCTAGGTACTTATTATTTTTCTGTGCACATTAGGTTTGTCTTGAAAAAATAAAAACCTGTATAAAGAGTACTTGAAGTAAGGGTAAACCCAATTTTACCAGTTTCTTTTCCCTTTTAAAAACACGTTTACCCCGTTCTTTTTGATGGTTTTTAGGTTTTTTATATGGGCATCATCATGAACTGGTTTAAGGAAATCTAGTTTTTGACAGTGTTCAAATTCAGCGCATTCCCAGCAGCCTTCATATCCTTTTTTTATGCAGCAGTTTCGCATCTTGCAAAAAGGTGGTCCTCCACCGTTTTTACATCCTTTTCTGCAACGGAATTTAACCATTGCACCAAGGACTTCATAACATGTGTCGTAGTCTTTGAATGTCTTCCCGAAGTTTGTGTCTGCGAGAAAATGAGCGAATTTGTCGTATTTGTAGGTTCTGAGTTCTTTTCGCAGGTCTCGTGCAAGGTCAGCTATTTTTCCTGTGTATCCATGGCAGTCAAGACAGCAAAGACCACAATATGTTATCAGGTGGGCATCATCTTTTTTGTTCATGTTGAATTCTTCTTTGTTTTTTTGTTAAAGAGTTGCTCTGCTGGGCAGCCAAGTTCTCGTTGTTTACAGTATTTACATGCGAAGAATCCGCGAATCACCAAATTACCACCAATTGATAATATTAAAATCAAAACCATAGCTCCGAGTATTAACCAGAAGAATCTCAGATAAAGAAGAAGTACGCCACCAATAAGGGGTATAATAAAAGTAAGAAAATCTGGGAGGAGGTCTAACCATGAAATCTTCCTTGAGGTGAATCGTTGAGGGTCTCCTTTTTTGAAAAAATAGGAACATATCTTTCCTTTTCCCAAGCCGCAGAGTTTTCCATAATAGTAACAATTGATGCAACTTCGTCTTAGAACAATGATTTCCAATGCTCCACAGTAGATTACATACAAAATGGTTGTTAGTATGCCGAATCCTGAAAGGATGATAGCACCCAGTAGATAGATGCAGAGTGTATCAGTGATTGCAAGTAGCGGAATCCAAGATGGAAAATTTTCATAAGTTTTGGTTTCTGTCATATTTACCTGACCTTTCAATATTTATCAGATTTATTATCCATGATATCCTCATATGGGTATTTTATTGTTGTAGTTTGAAATAGAATAAAGCGCTGGGGAGGAGATTTGAACTCCTGGGGCGCGAACGCCAGCGGCTTTCGAAACCGCCGCCGTGGACCAAGCTTGGCTACCCCAGCAAATGAGATACCATTTGTCAAAAGGTTAATTTAAGACTTTTTTATATGTGTATCGATTCCATGATGATTAAAATTACGATGATTCCTTCAAATATGAAGAAAGATATAGATATGAAGCCGGGTTCTACTGTTTCTGATCTTCTAGAAAAACTCCGCCTGAAACCAGATACCGTGATCATACTGAGAAACAGCATACCGGTTCCTGTTGACGATGTGATCACAGACATGGAAGAACTAAAAATTGTTCAGGTTGCATCTGGTGGATAAAAAATGTTTTTTGCTCCCGTAGTGTAGCGGCCAATCATGGAGCCCTCTCGAGGCTTCGACTCGGGTTCAAATCCCGGCGGGAGCATGCTATTTATTAACATACTTTCTACCAATTTAGTAGATTTTGGTAGTTGGGAATTCTCCAGGATACCAACAGAAAAAGGAAAATGATTCATTTTCTCATCAAACAAATCGTTTTTAATTTCTCATGCAAGTGACTCTTGAATTTATCATATTGTGTATTATCGATGTCAATCAAAGTAAAACGACTGATATCATCATTGGATTCAACAAACGATTCATTATTAAATAATTGGCAATTCTTTTCTAGATTCTTTTTTAGATCAGGAGCAATCAAAACGCCACTTTGAATTTTTTTAAGAATCAAATTAGTATCAACGTTGAATACATCATTTCCTCTTTGATATATGAGAAATAAATCAAGAATATCCCGTTCCTTGACTGCAGCTCTTGTGAGAATAGCGCGATATTTCTCAAGAATGATTTCCTCAAGAGGATATATCTTCATCGTTACATTTTCAAGGTCATAACCTATAGATTTTAAGAAAGTGTCTTTGTCAACGATGGTGTTAATCCTTGACTCAATGCATTTATGCATGATATTTTCTAAAAAATTTATCTCGATTTTTATCGGTATTTCTTCATTCGTAATGAAAGAATTGTAATAAAAATGAAGTACATAGACTGCCCTCGAATTACGCACCATGACATACCTAGTATTTTTCCTATTAGTGTTAAAATCAAAACCAGCAGTGTCACATATGATTTTGATTTCATCAAGAATAGGCAGGATGCGTTTTTTTATTTTCTGTTCGCATTTGTTTGGATTTTCTATGGATCGAAGTTCGTTCGAATCCTCGTGAGTAAAATCCAGATCCTCGCTGATTCTTGGATACTGCACGTAGTTTCTTACAAGTAGTGTCCCGCCTTTGAAAATCAATGATTCCAAATGAATAGTCTTTTCTGTTTTTTTTAGAGAATGCCATGTTGAAAGAAACAAGGAAAGGAAATAATCTTTCTCGATATAATAATCAGCGATTGTTGAACGTCGTTTTTCTTTTACGTATGCAATGTATTTTCGGAATTCTCTTTGCCTCATGGGTTTAAGACCTTCTTATTAAAACTTCTTGAATAATGGGAAAGATATGACTTTATTTTTTTATTACGTTTTACATCAGATAATTCAGAGGGGATTTTTTTATGAAGGTAGATATAATCGAGATAGGTTTTTTCAGGGTCTGAATAATAAAATGTGATTCTGTTTTTGGTTGTTTTTTTTACGGATCCAAAATCAAACATGTCCCGTTTCATTTTGTGAAATCGGAATTTGATGCCAAGTATTTCTTTATTCCCTGAAAATTCGGAGTTGAGGATGACGGGGTTTACTACCGCTTGCCAGATGAATTTATTCCTTTCAAGGGCGCTTTCCAAACCGAGATACCATCGGATATTACACTTGTTGAGTACAGTGTATATCATCTCTTCTGGGGAATACTGAGTGAAAGAACCTTGTTGTTCACGAGGATCCTTTACATAGTAATACCCTTTGAAAACATAGAGGATTTCCTTATTTCGCCTCAAATTAGTGATGAGTGCATCTGAGGAGTCATCTTGCAGTACGTCACTAAAGGCATTCATTAGCTGTTTTTTAGAAACCACTTTCTCCTCAAGTGAATCCAAGATATTTCCCATAATTCTTTTCTGAAGATTCATACAAGAGAAATGCTTCGAATAGTATTTAAATAATTTGTTTTGAAAAATGCAAAAAAATGCACAATTTGAAATGAATCAGATTACTCCTATGATGGGAGCATAAATTTATACTAATGGACGGGCATCGAACCATAAACGTATATTCCCAACGGCAGCACTCTATACAATTTTTAGAAGCATACTGCCTTTTAAGCCCATTGTTTAGAGCAAGTAAAAACACGTGCACCAGAATGCTCTTCATTGTTTGGTATAAACCCGGGGTTCCCAGCTGCTTGAACCTGTTAATGTTAATGTGCTATAATCATTGGAAAAAGAGTATACATAAATTAAAAACGTAGGAGTGACTCCGGTATAATTAATAAAAAGTCTACCGATTGATATTTCATATGTTCCAGTATAGTTATAGATTTTGCATGTTCCATCATTATAAAAGATAAGGGTATTGAATTCGGATTTCCATTTTCCGTAAAATAGTTCTATTTCATCTATTTTTAATTCTTCTAATATTGCTACCGCTGTAATTATTATTATCCCAAATATGATAACTCCAGCTATAGTAATTGCATAGATTTTTCTTGTTTTTGCTTCTTGATCTTCTTTTGAAAAACGATTTGTTACTTTAGTTCTATGTTTAGATTTAGTTTTTTCATCATTCACAAGTCTGCTCCTCAATAATGTTAAAATAGTTACTCGTTAATAAACTTGTCTTATTATAAGTCAATTTTTTTTAGACTATTTATTTAAACAGTTTTCACATTAAGAGTTTTAAGAAAGGTGGAAAAAACATGAATAAAAGAGTTGTTTCACGTTTAGCTATAAGCTTTGTTCTATTATTTCTATTATCGACTGTTTGTAGTAGTATTATTACAGCTGAGGATGAAAAAAGCATACAGATAACGTCTATGAATATTGATGTTGAAATTAACAATGGTTACACTGTTACTGAAATAAGTGCTACTATGTATAATCCATATGATGAAAATCTTAATGGAACCTTTAATCTGATGCTCCCAGAAACTGCCTTTGTTTCGAATTTTTCTTTAATTTTTGATAATAAAACGTACTATGCTCAGGTTTTGGAAAAAGAGAAAGCAGAAGAAAAATATAGTGAGGCTAAATCTCAAAGTAAAACTGCAGGTATTGTTGAAGCTCGTGATATGAAACAGTTTTCATATTCTGTGAATTTAAAGGCGTATCAAACCGTAGTTGTAACTCTTAGATATGAGGAATTCTTGGAAAAAAGACTTGAAGAAAGAGAATATAAACTTGCTGTTTCCAGTATATATAATGAACCTATTTCGCATTTTTTATTGGTTGTAGAATTAAACTCTGAAAGGGAGATAACCAGTCTTGAAAAAATCGGTTGTAGTGACAAAACGACAGTCGAATGGATTGATACCAAACATGGGATTCTATCAATTAAAGAAAATGATTTTTTCCCAAGTGAAGATTTTTCTTTTACATATGAAGAATCAGCTTTATCCGTGAACGGAACACTAGTTTCATATTATGATGAAGTGAATGAGCAATATTATTTCTTCCATATTTTCTCCCCGCAGCAAGAGGAACTTGGTGGAAGTATGCCTAAGGACATTGTTTTTGTATTAGATCGATCAGGGTCAATGTCAGGACAGAAAATCACCCAGTTAAAAGATGCTTTTTCTGAAATTATAAATAAGCTCCCATCTGATGATAAATTCACAATTATTACATTCAATGAAGATATTAGCATTTACAACTCGGAATTATTGATTGCTAGTCAGGAAAATATTAATAATGCAATAGGTTTAATTAATTCAATTGACGCTAGTGGTAGTACTAATATCTATGACGGGCTTGAATATTCACTTGAACTTCTTGAATCAAGTGAGGGAAGAACACCAATAATTCTTCTTTTAACTGATGGGCTCCCAAATTCTGGGAAGATTAGTACACCATACGCCATTCGTGAAAACATTAAAGAGCATAACCTTATCCAATGCCCCTTATTTACGCTTGGTTTTGGAGATGATGTAGATTTTGATTTCTTGGCAGCTCTTAGCTTGGAAAACTATGCCACTTCTAAAAAAATCTACACCGCTTCTGATGCGAGTGAACAAATTCAGAATTTTTATGATACTATCTCAACAACACTGCTTAGGGACATAACTGTAGAGTATACGCCTGTATGTGAGTTTGTTTATCCTATGTCTATTCCATCCTTGTTTGAAGGAAGTGAAACGGTTATTTCTGGTATCTGTCCAAATGTTACAGAGCTATCATCACAAATAACAGCTAGAACAAAAGTTGGAATAAAATATTTCAATTCAACATTTGAACTGAATAGCACCCAGACAAATAATATATTTATTTATAGATACTGGGCGTATTCACGTATTAATTACCTTTTAGATGAAATAAAAATTCAAGGAGAACAGCCATCTCTTGTAAATGAGATTATTAATCTTTCAATACAAGGTAACTTTGTAACACCATATACTGCTTTATTCTTAGAGATCGAAGGATACCAACCTTCTGAAAGTGAGTATGAAAGTCAAACGGATGCTACTACGGATTCAAATTACCTACCAGGCGCTGGAGGCGGAGGCGTTCCAGGTTTTGAAATACTCATAGCTCTTTGTTCAATAGTATTTGTTTTACTCTGGAAAAGAAAAAGAATTTGAGGAAAACAGGAGAAAACTGATATTTTTATTGGTAAATTCGTGTTCCCTTCCCGACGTGAGCATAATTTTTTATTTTATAAATCCCTTAAGTAATACTTTATTCACACGTGGATCTCCGTTCTTTTTAATAAGCTCTGGTGCAGTGATCACGCTGTTTTCCAACGCATTATGACATTCACACGTTCTTTTATATTTAATTTTTGGAACCAATTTTTTTATGATGTTTCCTATGTTTTTGTCATTCTTTTTAAGGTTTTCAACCACTGATGCGACACTCACATCTTTTTCCCCTTCAAACCAACAATCATAATCAGTAACAGTCAGAATTCCACATAAACACATCTCTGCTTCCCTAGCCAGTTTCGCCTCAGGAGCTAGTGTCATACCAACGACATCAACATTCCAGCTCCTATACAATTTCGACTCAGCCCTGGTTGAAAACTGCGGCCCCTCCATACAAATATACGATCCACGGTGAACATCAACGCCTTCATCATCACAAACTTTATAGGCAAGATCAGACAACATTTTACAAAAAGGATCAGCAAAACCAACATGCGCGACAATACCCTCCTCAAAAAACGTAGTACTTCGTTTAAAAGACCTATCAATCAACTGATCAGCAATAACAAAATCACAGGGTTTTAATTCTTTTTTCAGACTACCGACAGCAGCAGTAGACACAAGATACTCCACACCCATTTCTTTTAATGCAAACACGTTTGCTCTGTAGTTTACCTTATGAGGGGCAATAGTATGACCTTTCCCATGCCTGGGTAAAAACGCAACATCCACACCATCAATTTTGCCAATGGTTAGCTTATCTGAAGGTTTCCCAAAAGGCGTATCAACATCAAGGTCCTCAGCGTCATCTATGATTCCCATTTTATAAAAACCACTACCGCCGATAATTCCTATTTTAACAGACATGACTTTTTACATAGAGAAATAACCTAAAAAGCTTTCTATTTGGGTGAAAGTATATGAAGGAGAACACCAATTAATAACATGGGTTGGACAGTATGACAGAATCAATCAAATCAAAAATCAGAACCATTCCTGATTGGCCAAAAAAGAATATTATGTTTAGAGATATCACAACGCTCCTTAAAAGTCCAGAGGGGCTAAAGGAGACCGTTGATCTTTTATATGATAGATATGCTGGTAAAAAAATTGATATTGTCGTCGGCATTGAATCCCGAGGTTTTATTTTGGCTGCCCCCCTTGCTTATCTATTAGGGTGTGGTTTTGTACCAGTTCGAAAACCAGGAAAACTACCAGCAGAGTGCGAATCTGAAGAATATTCACTTGAATATGGTACAGATAAAATAGAGATACATAAGGATGCAATTAACAAAGGGGACAGGGTTTTAATCGTTGACGATCTGCTTGCAACAGGCGGAACGATTAATGCAGCAAGAAATCTTGTGAAAAAACTTGAAGGCAAAATTGTTGAATGCGCATTTGTCGTAGAGTTGCCAGATTTAAAAGGCAGAGAAAAAATAAAAGGAGAAAAAATCTTCTCCATTGTCAAATTTAAAGGAGAATAGATACAATGGAAAAATATAGTTGGCTACATACAAAGAATGGAGGGGAGCTTTTGTTATTTGCAGAAGAACTAAAAGAAAAATCCAATGGTCTTATTGTTGGAGAATCTTCTGCGATGCTCGGGAGTGCAATGGCTGCATCAATGAGAAGAAAAGCAATAGAACTTGACATTTCCCCAGACGAGGCAGTCGAGTATTACTTTTATACGATGACGAATCGAAATATAATCAAAAAATAATGAGTAACGTCTAATGACTTTCTTGATTGCTGAAATTTGTTCTGTACGGCATTGTATTGATATAAACTTTAAGTCCAGCAAGTTCACTTGGATTGTCGATATCATCTTCAGTTAATTGTTTGTTTTTTGCAACCCAGCATTGCATCTTTGCATCCCATTTACAGCCAAGACATCGAAGTCGATTTTTAAAAAGAATTGTTTCACCTGTAACAAGTGTGTCGTTGTCGCTTTGTGTTAGCTTCAATTTATCCCGAGCAGACGGATAGTTTTTCTTTTCCTGATTTAACAGATCTTCGAGTTTCATTTTCAAACTTGGATCAGTAAGATCAATCTTTCCAATCCTTGATTCAATCCACCTGTTAATACGTTGATATTCTGGGCTAAGTTTAGGTTTTTTAACTTTTGCCGGTGCATTGACGCTATCATCATTTTTACCAAACAACTCTCTGAACAGTCCCATTGAAATACCCTGTGTGTAAATGTTAAAGGCGGAGAACCACTCCCGTTCAACCGCCCGGTGTAGTACTAACAGACGAATGTCTTCATCATCTTCCCGAAGGAATCACATGGAGTGCAGATTCCTTATCAAAACATGTAGATAAATAGTTTTTCATTTTGAAAAAATTGGTGTTTATAATTTGATTTCGACATCAACCAGTGTAAACTCATCGTTTCCGTGAATTTTTTGATACTCAAAAGGGTTTAAACCATGTTTTTTAAGGAAGTTAATATGACCTTGACTAACGAAATTACTATCTCTTAATTCAGAGGGACACTCTAGAAATGTGATAAACTTTGCTGGTGGTTCTATCATCTGCATCCTCTGGTCAACAAGGGGTCCCATTCTCAACGAAACACGGTTGTAGTTTCTTAACTGATTGGCTGAAGAAGAATGAGCGAAATCCAAAATCTTTTGATATCTGTTACGCTGTACGGTCTTCAAACAGATTGCCTGAAACATTTTCGAAAGTTCAAATACATAAAAATCTGTAAGATCGTATCTTTTCTGGATTTGAAGAAGAGTTTGTATAATCCACTCCAGTGAGCCCTTTGGAAACGAGATTAACACCGCATGACGACCTTTTGTCCCTAAAACGGAGCTTGTGATAAATGTAGTATACCCATATTGCGTATCTTTATCTACGATTGCACGTCGTTTTTTTATTTTATGTTTCGGTAGAGACTTCCATTTGAACCGAGGTATCAATGTATGATCCGCAAGACTCGCAATACTGTCAATCCAATCAACAACCGGAGTATGTAACTCATCAATTGAAAGATGTTGACAACAATACCCTGTCTTTGAATTAAGAGTCCCAGGGAGACGAATGATCCTTCGCGTATCCACAGTTACCGATGTGTCAATTTTTATTCCCTTTTTTGTAATCTCATCGACCAAAGTTTTTCTTCGTTGAATAATAACTTTTTCTCTCAAGCGAAAATCCGGCTCTATCTTGCTTTCAATATCATTAAACACCAGATGAAAACCTTTGCTTCCACTAAATGCAATGTATTTCAAAGCGTAGTGTCGATCAGATAAAAAATCAAGGAGTCTGACCGTATCTTTTCTTGCCCGCTCCAGATTAAAAAAAGATAATGGCCGTCTGTCAAGATCAAACGCGATGTCATTATACAGTATCACATTTCCGGGGCCCCAATAGTCTGTACTTTTTTTAGGTCGTGATGCAACAGAGGTTGGATCAAGATATGCTGATGTGGAATAATACACGTCCAGTGGATGTAATTTTATCAGCCACCTCTGTAAATTCTGCGGTGAATGAATCGTGTCTTTTATTTTAAAAAACATTCCACTTTGTAATAAAAACCTGAAATGACGTCTGTTGACATCGGTTATGAATTGGATATCAGGAGGATGATGCGTATAAAATTCCCTGAATTGATCGACTACAATATCCTGCCCCATAGACATATCAAATAGATAGAGGAATTAATAATAATTACGGAAATTTTATATGTTTATCACTAAAATTTTCATAGGTTACTCTTGAGGTTCTAACTCGGATTTAAGTTCAACAGAAGCATATTATTTTTAGATGAGAAATAGTTTTTCATTTTGACATTTTAACGGAGTACTTTTATATACAATAAATAGCAAAACTTGTACGCCACATAATAAAAAGAAAAATATGGAGTAAGAAATCTATGGAGAAAAAAATAGGTATAATCCTCAGTAGCTTACACTTTTTCTTGAATCGCCAATAAAGAACATTATATTGTGAGTCATCTGCTTGTAAAATGAATTCTCTGCAATATTTTATGTTGCAGAGAAATGCCTTTCCATTGAAATACTGGAAATGTACTCATCC
>CAIYYQ010000174.1 GCA_903930505.1 Methanobacteriota archaeon | reverse complement strand
TGATTTCACCCAGAAAATAGAGAGCATGCAAATCCATAAAACAATGGTAAAAATGGTGAAAGCCGGTGATGATGTCGGCATAAAACTCATCAACAAAGCAAGAGAACAGGATATCGTGTATAAAGTACCACATGAGGGAAATAATATATGAAAGAGATGGCTGAAGTCAGAGAGTTAAAAGTTGGTCGCTATGTGATAGTCGATGATGAACCATGCAAAATCCTGAGTATTTCAACATCGAAACCCGGGAAACATGGCGAATCTAAAGCACGCATTGAAGCAGTCGGTATTTTCGATGAACAGAAACGAAGCATTGTACACCCTGTGAAACATAAGGTATTTGTCCCAATGATTGACAAACGCAGCGCACAAGTCGTTGCTTTCAGTGGTAAAGACTCGGTGCAGCTTATGGATATGGAAACCTATGAAATGTTTGATATGCCGATCCCAGAGGAGTTCAAAGGTAAGCTGGAACAGGGTAAAGAAATCCTGTATTTCCAAGCGATGGGGAAACGTAAAATCACTCGTCCATAAAAAACAGGAACAGATCTTCCTATGAATTTTCCCGCGTATTTTGCTGATGCAAACGCATCGTTTTCAGATGCTAAATTCATACTTTTTGGAGTACCCTATGATCAAACATCTTCGTTTCGCAAAGGGGCATCTGAAGGACCAAAAGAAATCAGGCAAGCTAGCTGGAACTTTGAAACCTATCTTTTGAATACAGGTGTTGATCTGCAAGATGTTGCATTTCATGATTACGGGGATCTTGACGTAAAAAACCTGAAACCCTCAGCTATGATAGATACCGTACAAAAAATTGCTTTAAAAATTGTGAATGCGAAGAAATTTCCAATAGCAATCGGAGGAGAACATTCCATTACCCTGGGAATCGTTTCAGCGTTTCCCAAGGACATCGCAGTGTTATCACTTGATGCACACCTAGATTATCGAGAACAATACGAAAACGAACCATATAATCATGCTTGTGCGATGAAACGAATCTCAGATCATCTCGAACTTCGTAACATCGCGGTGTTCGGATTTCGATCCGCGGAACGACAAGAATACGAAGATGCAGAGAAAAATCATTTGTTTTCCCTTGATGCATTCACCATTCACAAACAAGGATTTGATTCTTGTTTTAAAAAAACAGCAACGTATCTTAAAGGAAAAAAAATCTATCTTACATTAGATATTGATTTTGTTGATCCAGCATATGCTCCAGGAACGAGTACTCCTGAGCCGTTTGGATTCACCCCCCTGCAGGTTCTTGAAGTCATTGAACGGCTTGCACCGCAACTGGTTGGTTTTGATGTAGTTGAGGTATGTCCACCGTATGATCAAGGGCAAACCGCTCTTCTTGCCGCACGCATCGTACGATCATTACTTGGCGCAGTTTATGCATATAATGAGTAGGTTAATATAGAACGTTTCTATTCGACACAGACCATGGCTGAAGAAACAACTCTTGAACCACAAAAAGAAAAACAAAAAAAAACCGATAAAACAGGTCTTGCGATCCTCGCACTGACAGTCATTATCGTCGCGGCCCTCGTTGCGTTTATTTTAATAAATTCTACTATCTTCAACCAACCTGCAGCAAATGTTATTCAAGAGGGAGACTGCGTTGATCTGAATTATATCGGTCGATATGCATCAAACAACACGGTTTTTGATTCCTCATATCAATACTGGGAAAATAAATCCGGGGGAACACCTCAAAATGTCTTTGTAAGCCTGAACAAAAGCAAGCTTCCACCGGTAGGATACGAAAACTATTCCTCAGGAATCATTGATGGATTGATGGATGGACTCATTGGATTAAAAGAAGGACAGACCACGACCATTGGGCCGATTCCACCGGAAAAAGCATATGGATCACCAAAACTTAAATCAGGCGATGTATTTACAACCCATACAATTACTGCAAGTAATTATAAACGGGAAATTAATCAAACTGTTCAAGTTGTAAATTTTACTGATGATGAACTCGCTCTAAAATGGATTAATCCAGATGCATTTGTTGGAAGGAAATTCACAATGCCTGAAGGCATTCTCATGGAGGATCTCGCAAATGCATATTATACTATCTATGATCCCCTTCCACCTTATTATATCTGGGAAAACTCTTCGGAGGTTACCAACATCACAAATATAACGGTGCTAATCAAAACAACACCAACAACACCCAAGAATATCACAAAAGACGTTACGTTCTACTCCGTAGGAACTCAGACGGGATTTATCTTCCCTGATGCAACTACAGCCATATGGAATGATACCACTATAACTATAACAAGCTCCCCGATAAAAGAAGCAAACTACACCATGAATTATTCAGGGATGGAATTTAACATTATTGTCGGAAATAGTACTACAGATTATATTAACGTCACTGTAGAAGCACAAGGACAAGAAATGCCTCTTCAAGTCAATAGAACAATTACATTTAATCGTATTTATGAAATGCGTAGACTCTACTCAATTCCAACCCCTTTTTTATCATATATACCATTTGATCAACTTGCCCAAGAGATCGAACAAGCAGGATATAAAATCCATAAACTTTCAGGAGAAACCCTTCTTTTTGAGGTAACTATTGAGAAGGTGTACAAAACAAGTACGTAAGCTTCACTCTAACATTTTTTTCTTGGTTTTTCCAAACAAAAAACGTACTTTAATATAGAATGACTACATTTAGAGCTTTTTATGCCATCGAAAAAAACTTTAGAACCAAAAAAGAATACAACAGGTATAGCAATTGCTGTTGTTGTAATCGTTATCATCACGCTTCTCGCCATTGTTGTTCTCCCGTCTTTTCTTAAGCCAAACACCATTGAAGTTGGAGACTGTGTTGACGTCGAGTATGTTGGAAGATTCGCGATAAATGGGACGATCTTTACCACCACGTACGAAGATGGAAAAAACAAAACCGGCGGTACACCTGAGAAACTCTTTGTAAACCCAGATATGACTCTCTCCATCCCCCGTGGATATGAAACATACACCTCAGCTCCAACATTTGTCCCACAAGAAGCCATCCGCAGCCTCATCGGCATGAAAGAAGGAGAAACAAAAAACATCACGTTATCGCCTGAAGAAGCATATGGTAGATGGGATATGTCCCTTGCAGAACAAGATCTTGGGGGAATATATCCTATAAATGCGGTATTAAGTTACATTGTAACCAATATATCAGAATCGAATTTTTCCTATTTTTTCCCCGAGGTCAACATTGCGGTAAACACCACGTTTGACTTTGGAGCATTGAATTTGAGAAAAGAAGGTGTACTATCTGCAAAGATCACCAACATCTCAGATGACGGAATGATCACAATCCGACTTCTCCCAGAAAATGGTAAAACATTTGTCATGCCTGATTATAATTGGAATGCTACTTTCATTGTCACCAACGATACCATGTTCACCATCCACTCTGACGTCAAACTCAATCATACATTCAGCTTTCAAGACTACGAACAAATATACTACTGTAAAGTCATCGCCGTCAATGAAAACGAAGCAGTCCTTGGAATAAACGTCCAGGCACCATCCATTGAATTCGTTGATCAAAATCTTACCTTTGAATTCAAAGTGGTAAAAATCACAAAAACATCTCACAAAGAAAGCTGAGCACGGATTTTCTGCTCCACAAACACGAGAAACTCTTCTTCTTTTCCTTTTGGTATCGTTGCACCAGCTGCGATATCATGACCTCCACCGACACCTTGAACAGCAGCAGCTGCATGACGTAACGCTGCAGATAAATCCACACCTCGTTCGATAAGTTGCTGTGTTGTTCTTGCAGAAACTTTCACATCTCCGTTCTCTGTATGAACAAAACCAAGGAGCGGCATACTTTTATCAACATTCTCATCTTGAAGCATCATATTTGTAACAATACCAATGATCGTATCCCGGATGCCTTCACCTGCATGAAAAAACTGAACATTGGTGCGTTTCTGAAGTGTTTCATCCCGAGCAAATTGAAGACTTTCCACAAGATTCTGCCGATGTCCTTGAAGGAGTTTTCGTGCGTCCTCAAGCGATTTCCCACGATCCCCAAGGCATACCGCAAGTCCAACTTCATGTTTCCCATAGCGTGCAGTCGAATTCAACAAGGTTGCATACTCTTTAGCATCATGCAGTTCACTCCCAGGTTCCTCTCTAGCAAGAAGATACACGTCTCCAATCATTCGTTCCACGAGTGCAGCACCAAACCCTTTCATCAAAAGCAAACGAGCAAGCGCAGACAAAATCGTCTTTCGTTCATCATTACTGAGATCAATCCATCGTCGCGCAGACTCCTTATGATTCAACCGAATCTTCAAATCCTCAAGAAACGAAACACATGCCTCTTCTCGACCACTCAAACCCGGTAGAAAAGGATCGTTTGCATACTGCAAAAGCCTAGGAAGCGGCCTTGTTTCTCTGCCGAAATACCGGATGTCTTTTCTGCATTCAAGTACATGCGCAATTTTCCCATCCTCAAGAATTCCTTTATTCATCCCAACCAGTTTACAATGCCGCCTATCCTGCAGATCACCACAGGCACCAATCACTGCAAGCGCAGACAAATCAACATTTACCGGATCAATTGTTTTTGAGACAAGATACGTAACACCTGCACCACTGATCTCAAACGATCCATCTACCCCAAAAAGATGCGGGTTCAGATGATAGCGAAGATGAGACTCCTTGGAACACATATGATGATCAGTAACAACCAGAGTCATCTTAGGAATCTCATCAACGATACTGCTCCCAAGATCCGTAAACCATACAAGCTCATAACCCTCTTTTTTCAACCGTTTCAAAACCAACTCATCAAGTTGTTTCACACATTCAATCGAACTTGTTTTTCCAAGTCGCTGAATCGTTGCTTGCGCAATCGCACCCGCAGTAATCCCATCTGCATCAATGTGGGTAACAATATGAACCTCATCTGCTTTTTTAAGGACTGCTGCGATTTCTTGTGCGCGTTTCAACAAAAAATACACCCATACGAAAAGAAATAGGAGAAGGGATGATTAGCCTTTTGGTGTATCCCTTCGTAAATTTTTTTACTGTCCAGCCTTTTGTTTATATGCTTTATAGCGAGTCATTAATTCTTCTTCAAGTTGAGTATGTAGCCTTTTTGCTTCTTCAGGGAACGATTGTGCCAGTGCTGCATACCGGACTTCACCCATCAAAAACTCATGAATCTTACCATTGGGTTCACCTGAATCAAGCTGGAACGGATTTTTCCCTTGCTCAATCAACCGAGGATCATAGCGATATAACAACCAGTATCCTGAGGCAACCGCAAGTTTCTCTTCTTCTTGGGTTTTACCCATTCCCTTCTTAATCCCATGGTTAATACAAGGTGCATACGCGATAATCAACGACGGCCCAGGATATGATTCAGCTTCTTTCAGCGCCTTTAACGCCTGGTTCATGTTCGAACCCATCGCAATAGACGCAACATACACATACCCATAACTCATCGCAATCAACCCAAGATCTTTCTTCTTGGTTTTCTTACCGGATTCAGCGAATTTCGCAATTGATCCCATCGGCGTCGCCTTTGAAGACTGCCCACCGGTATTTGAATATAGCTCCGTATCAAACACAAGGATGTTGATTTCCTGACCCATCGCAAGTACATGATCAAGACCACCATACCCAATATCATACGCCCACCCGTCACCACCAACCGCCCAGATAGATTTCTTTGTTAGCATATCCCTAGATTCCCAGATTTCATGTAACAACGGATCCACATGATTTTTTTCTAAAAGCGCTTTAATCTTATCTCCAAAGATACGGGATTGTTCCGCATCATACACATAGTCCAACCATCCTGCAAACGCTTCCTTAACCTCACCGAAGGTTTTTTCCATCGCATGGGTAATCACATCAGCGAGTCTCTCCCGACGTTGAGTGGTCGCAAGTTCCATCCCAAAACCATATTCAGCGTTATCTTCGAAAAGCGAGTTTGCCCATGCTGGCCCATATCCTTGATCATTCACAGTAAACGGAACAGAGGGTGCAGATCCACCCCAAATCGAAGAACATCCTGTCGCATTCGCAATAATCATACGATCACCATACAGCTGCGTTACCAACTTCAGATACGGTGTCTCTCCACAACCTGCACAAGCACCAGAGAATTCAAGGAGTGGTTTTTGGAATTGAGAACCTTTCACAGAATATTTATCAAAACCACCGTTTCTCGTCACAATAGTGCTCATATATCGTTGAAGAGGAACCTGTTTTTCTTTTTGTGATGCAATCGGTTTCATCACCAGTGCTTTTTCTTTCGCAGGGCAGATATCAGCACAGTTACCGCAACCCATACAATCCTCTGTATAAACCTGCATTCTGAAAAAAAGATTTTGCGCGTCTTTTCCAACCGCTTTTTTTGTCTCAAAACCCTTTGGCGCCTTGTTGAGTTCATCTTGCGTGACAAGTACAGGTCGTATCGCTGCATGAGGACAAACCAACGCACATTGATTACATTGAATACAGTTATTGACAATCCATTCTGGAACATTGATCGCAACACCACGTTTCTCATACTGTGTTGTACCTGAGGGGAAAATACCGGCAGGGG
>CAIYYQ010000173.1 GCA_903930505.1 Methanobacteriota archaeon | reverse complement strand
TGGATATAAAAATCGTTGGATTGCTCTCCGATGAAGACGACATCACAGAAATGGAACACATCGCCAAAGTCTTTATCGTTGAGCGAAGAATGCAACAACTACCCTATGACAGAAAAACAACAAATACCGTACTCGCAAAAAAATATCTAAAGGCACCAAAACATCATACACTTTCAAAGACCAACACCACATCGCTACCGCTACTCACCATCAGAGGCATGAATTAACAACCAAAACAAAGAAAATATCATCAAAACAAGCAGTTTTTTTCTTATAAGACTATCTGACCCTTTAAAAATTCCCAAAAGAACAAACCAAGATTTTACGGAGATATAGATTTATAAAGAAATTATGGATATGAGGTTCTAACACGAGGATGCGGAGATGAATAAAACACTGGTCATATTGGGTGTGGGAATCTGGGGTGTTATGCTGATTTTAAGTTTTATGTTTAGAGCATCACTCGGAGGACTAGGATTAACATGCGACCAAGTTACTGCAAATCTTTTACCACTATCTGCAATTGAAATCATCGCATTTGTCATCGCTATTATCGGCATCATAAAACGCGATTAAAAATCTGTGTAAAAAAAATTATTCGGTCGTATCCACCGCTTTTCCCTTCCCCATCAAATGAAGTTTTTTCGCATTCAAATCCAATAAAAGAAACGTATCTGCACTCGTATACGCAACAGGTTTCTCTAGTTCAATTGTTAGAAACTCATTTTCTACTTTAACAATTTTCATTGGAAGCGTCTGCATCCCAACGGTCAAATAAAACAACCCTTCCTTGACCTCAGGATAAAAACGATTCTTGATAAACGAAAGCATAAGTTTTGTACTGGTTTTCATACATCCTGGCGCACAGAGTAACGATCCACGTCTCATTTCATCTACCGTTGCACCTTTGATTACAAGCCCAACACGTGACCCGGCCTCAGCTTCTTCGTAATCCCTATCTTGCATCTGAATAGAACGAACAACAACTTCTTCCTCACTTGGAAGAAGTGTTAACGTATCATGTTTCCGAATGGTTCCCTGTTTCACAAACCCAAGAACCACCTCACCCACACCTTTGACACTAAAGGAATGATCAACGACAACAACAGGCGGAGACATACGATCTCTTTGAGAAATTATACGCTCGAGGTTTTCAAGGATTTTGGGAATGTTTTTTTCAGTAAGAATAAATGAACCAAGCGACGTTCCTTTAGTCATCGCGGTGAAACGATTCATCTCCGCATAAGGGGGAACCACTATCATTCCTTGAGATATACCAACTGCATCAAGCATGAGAATGGTTTCTCCAACTTCAGGTGTAAGTTCGGTGCAAAAAACGATTGCGGTATCGATACTGGAAATAATCTGACTTTTCGCAGTGATCTTGTCATCAAGGGGGTGCATGAACGTGAAAATATGTTGATCTGTTTTTCGATTATACATCACGATATCGCTTTCTGTGCCTTTTTTACCAAGTTCTTTACTAAAAGATTCATCATGGAATATACCGGCAGTAAGATGGTTCATATCACCTGCATACACCTTCATAAGTTAAAGATTATGTTTTAAAAAGATAAAAAAAATGGTTGTTATGGGCCTGTTGCGATTTGAACGCAAGTCTATGGCTCCCGAAGCCACAAGGATACCAAGCTACCCCACAGGCCCAACCTCTGGTTTCACACCTCAATAGAAGATGATGTACATGATACTTTTGGTAAAAACAATTAGGGAAAAAGAAAGTGTACTACTATTTTGTTTAGATATCCTTAATCAGTTTGTTAAATTCCGCGTATTTTTTCCCAAGAATCGCAATTGTTTCCACAAGTGCGTCCTTTGCAGTGAGTGATCCATCGGTTTCAAACTGGAAGAGAAACTCGCGTTCATCACTATGGGCTATTATCGCATTACTTTCGCATGCTTCCATGCACGATTTACATGTCGTGCATTTCTCAATATCAGTGACCACTAACTTGTTGTTTTTGATCTCTAGAATATCCTTTGGACATATCTCAACGCATTTCTGACATTGGTCGCATTTCTTCTGATCGATGTCAACTATTGGATAATATTTATACCCGGGTGCGAGCACAGACTGCCATTTTGCATGATCCCTGCCTCTACCAAGAACCGCCTCGACTTCGAGAATAATTCTCTGATCTTTGAAAAGTTCAACAATGGGGATACCGCCATCTTTTACTGCCCAGGTTTTATCCTCAGGCTGTAGATCACCAGATAGAACTGTTCCTTGGCCTTCTTTACTCAGGGTGTAACGAATAGTACAGTTCGGACATCCCGCTCCTTTACAGACACACTCAGATTTAAAAGAAAGAAGCTTTAAATCAGTTGGTACCGGAACGAGAGCAAGCCGATGAGCGATAATTTCATCAAACAGCGGGCTTGTGTTATCGTAAATAATCACGTTATCAATCGCTAATT
>CAIYYQ010000172.1 GCA_903930505.1 Methanobacteriota archaeon | reverse complement strand
TTTCATCAAGATAAAGAAGATACTTATGTGGTACTTAAAAATTTGCAAAATGATTAATGTTGGTTTCAAATATTGTTCGATTAAAAATTTAGGTTGTGAAACGTTTTCGTGTTCCCCACAGATCCGATGGAACACTGGAATATAGCTCTTCGTATCGTGTAGGTAGCGGTATTAGTTCTTTTTTTTGTTTCGTTTGCTGTGATGGTTCCTCTTGAGATAACTTAAGAATGAATTTTCGCTCTAAACACCAGTAATGGATTCGCCAAGGTTGTCCTGTGGAAAGTATGACTTCTTCCCTTTGTGAACTGATGATTCCTTTTTCGTGTAAGTGGTAAAACATCTGTCGTTCTTCCTGCGTCAGCATGTTATCAATGATGCGGTCTTCGAATCCAAAAAAGTCAATCACGGTTTGCGCGTACCGTTCTGCTTCCCCTCGTGCCAGATTCAGGCGTTTTGCAATAGCGGTTGAGAGATCCCTGATTGTTACAATAGCCATGGTGTTCCTCCCCATCTATCTATATTTCACTATATATTTATATTTCATACTATATATAATTTTCTGTGTTTTCCGTCATTTTCCTGTTTTTTCATCATTTTTTCGAGTATATTTTGATGACCAACAAACGTTATAACATGTCTTTTCTATACCCCAACAAGGTAATCATTATGAGAATCGCGATGATCACTAAAAGACCAAAAATCGCAGATAAAACAGCAAACCTTAAGATTATGGAAAACGCGATGAAAAAAACATCAGCAGACATCTATGTTTTTGGGGAATTATTTCTGACAGGATATCATTGTAAAGACGAATGGAGATCGCTCGCAGAAACCCTCCAAGGGCCTTCGATACAACAGATGAAAACAATTGCAAAGAAACGGAAGTGTTACATCGTCTTTGGAATGCCGCTTTGGGATGAAAATGTCGATGGGCTAATTCATAATGCCGCGATCCTGATTCACCCTAATGGAAAAGTTGATCACTATAAAAAATGGTTTTTACCGACGGTTGGACCATTTGAAGAAAAAATCTTCTTTGACCAAGGGGAAGAGATCCCTGTATTTCCCACAAAATATGGAAAAATTGGATTGTTGATCTGCTATGATCTGTTTTTCCCAGAGATTTCGAAAGCACTCGCTCTTCAAGGGGCAGATATCCTCATCTATCTCTCTGCAACACCATCAATAAACCGGACGTATTTTGAAACATTGTTTCCTGCACGAGCACTGGAAAATACCACGTTTCTGGTCTATGTAAACCTGGTGGGAACACAAGATGATCTCGTGTTCTGGGGTGGATCACAAGTGTATGATCCGCTGGGGAAAATACTTACGAAAGCACCCTATTTTAAAGAGAGCACCATGATCTGTGATCTTGATCTGAAACAGCTAAAAATTGCGCGAGCAAATCGCCCGGTACTGCGTGATATACGACCAGAGATTTATCAAGATCTCTACCAATTAGCCAGGTTTCATAAGAAAGATAAAAGAAATGAGGGGAAAATAGTACAAAAAAAGAGATAACATATATTCGTTTAACTCCTGAGTTCTAAGGCCCTGACTTCTCCATGTATGGAACCTACACAAGATTTGAATAACTCAATATTCTTTCATCCATATGGAAGCGAAAAATCATCGGGAATTTAATTTTTACAAAAAGTATTAATTGATAAAACAGTATACAGGCGAACAGTTCCCTGTATTTTCCTTCAAAGGGAGGGGGCATGCAAGTGAAACCATACGATGCGAAAACTATTCATCTGTTGAACCTGAAAGCAGTCACGATACGAAAGCATATCATTGAGATGCTATATCGTGCAGCATCCGGTCATCCTGGCGGTTCTCTTTCTGCAGTTGATGCATTAGTTGCTCTTTATTTTCACCATATGAACCATGACCCAAAAAATCCAAAAAATCCTGATCGTGATCACTTTATTTTAAGTAAAGGGCATGCCGCACCAGCGTTATACGCTGTTCTTGCAGAATGCGGTTATTTCAACGTCAATGAACTGAAAGGACTCAGACAAGTAAATTGTATGCTTCAGGGTCATCCGGTCTGTTATCAGACGCCAGGGGTGGAAGCATCCACTGGTTCTCTTGGCCATGGATTATCGTTTGGAGTTGGTGTTGCCCTTGCAGGACGTCTTGATAATAAACCTTACAATGTGTATGTGATGATCGGTGATGGAGAAAGCGATGAGGGGCAGATCTGGGAAGCGGCTGCATCTGCAACTCATTATAAACTTGATCATATAACTGCATTACTTGATAGAAACTTTTTGCAAATTGATGGGAACACCGAAGATGTCCTCCGGCTGGAGTCTGTACGAGATCGGTGGAGTTCATTTGGCTGGCATGTCCTTGAGGTTGATGGACACGATATCAAACAGATTCTTGATGCATTACACGAAGCAAATACTCATACAAAACAACCTTCCTTAATCATCTTGAACACGGTGAAGGGAAAAGGGGTTTCCTTTATGGAAAACAACGTGGATTTCCATGGGGTTCCACCAAACGAGATGGAATATAAACTCGCGATGAAAGAATTCGAAATCCTGGAGAAAAACCTGGAGGTGCATCCTGTTGTCTAAAGAGATGATGGATCCTCGGACTGCATACGGTGACACTCTGGTGAAACTCGGGAAAAAACATCCTGAACTTGTTGTATTAGACGCGGATTTGTCAAAATCGACAAAGACGATTATGTTTGCTAAACAGTTTCCTGAGCGGTTTTTTGAGATGGGGATCGCAGAGGCAAATATGATCTCTACCGCAGCAGGGCTTGCATCCTGCGGGAAAATCCCGTTCGTAAGCACATTTGCTGTGTTTGCTACGGGTCGTGTGTATGATCAGATTCGTATGGATGTTGCGTATTCGCGGGCGAACGTGAAAATCTTTGCAACTCATGGAGGAATCACTGTTGGAAAAGATGGCGCTAGTCATCAGATGATTGAGGATCTTGCGTTGATGAGGGTTCTTCCAAATATGACGGTTTTTGCTCCAAGTGATGCTGCGCTGACTCGACGAACTGTGGAACTTATGGCAGAGACCAAGGGGCCGATGTATGCTCGTATTGGTCGTGCTGTAGCTCCCGTCATCTACAAAACTGATGAGTTAAATGAGTTGAAAATTGGAAAAGGAATCTTCCTTAAAGAAGGGGATGATGCAACAATTATTGCCTGTGGGACTATGGTTGATCCTGCATTGGATGCACAACAGATGTTACAAAAAGAAGGAATCCACGTACGTGTCGTGGATATGTATACGATTAAACCATTGGACAAAAAACTGGTGGTACGATGCGCAAAAGAAACCCCTGTGCTAATCACTGTTGAAGAGCATTCAGTAATTGGTGGATTAGGTAGCGCAGTTGCTGAGACGCTTGCAGAAGAAGGAATTAGTTCTCGGTTTCAAAGGATGGGTATACAAGATACATTCTGTGAATCAGGAGAACCGAGTGATCTTTTAGAGAAATATAAACTGAATGAGAAACATATCGCAAACACGGTACGTGCTTTGAGTCGACGCTAACCAGAGAAATCTAAATATAACTATCGATTGTTATAAAATTGATGGAATAAAAGTAATAAGCATTATTTTTTTAGTACAATCGTAACTACATCCTGATCTTTTAATAAATGATCAAGGCCAACGCGTTGACCCGTGTGTTTTGCGGAAGACCCCCAAATTTGAGCATACCTGAATTTTTCTTTGAATGTCCGATGGAGGCGAACGCAGATTGTTTCTACTTTTGCGCCTTCACGAAGAATCATGGGTTCTTTGTAATCTGGGTCTTTTCCCATTGGTTTCAAGTAGATACGAATGAATTTCAATCCCTTGTAAACTGCTTCTTTTAATTCATCTAACCCTTTTTTATTCTTTGCAGATATCGCAAGCACCATCCATCCTTGTTTCTTCAGAGAGTTCACCGCTTGATTAAGATATGTTTGATCAAATAAATCGGTTTT
>CAIYYQ010000171.1 GCA_903930505.1 Methanobacteriota archaeon | reverse complement strand
TTCTGTTTTAACAATTCCAAAACATTTTCATTTGTTATTGGGTTGTCTTGTTTTTTTTCCGGTTCTTTCTCTTTTTCTGTCTCGTGTGTGGTAGTGCAGGTTTTTTTGTGTCTTGATAACCCAGAATAAAATGTATATTCTTTTCCACAAATACATTCGCATTTTTTTATGTTACCATTCGTGTTACCATTTGTTATCATTTTGTGTTTTGCTGACAATAAATGGTTATTATAACTACTTTTTTTACTCGTATTATAGTCACAAACATCGCACGAATATTTATAGGCATTATTCGGGCATAAATATGTTACCATTTTATATATATATATGATAACATAATTATGCCTAAATCTTTTTTGAAAAAAAATATTTAAATTATTACAATGTCTAATCTTTCTCTCTAAAAACTTTTTTTAAAGCATTAAGCTCTAAATCTGAAAACATGCGAAAAACGAATTCCGACTTTTGTTTTGTAAAATCCATTTTGGACATTTTTTT
Source organism: Methanobacteriota archaeon (assembly GCA_903930505.1). The sequence continues at coordinate 4,151 of CAIYYQ010000171.1, read as the reverse complement.
TGTCCATTTTTCTCTTCACCAAAAAACTTTGGAATGTAAAAAAGCACTGTTTTTGTGCATGGTTCTTTAAGCCCGTTTAAATATATTAATTATTCCGCGGTTTCCGATTCCCGTTCTATTATCACCTCTTTTGCTATCGTTTTTGCAATCTTATTATAATTCTTTGAATCTTCTTCTTCGTTGCATCCTCCCATGGATTCATTCACGATTTTCAAATATTGGTCATGAACAGTTGATTCGTTATCTTTGTATTCTGGGTTTTCTCCTTGCCATTCTGGAATTTGCTTCACATTCTTGTAAGCCACCTGTTTTATCATTTTTGTCATCTTTTCTTTATTGGTATCTTCTTTTTCCCACGCATTTTCATCTTTCACATACATGGTTTCTCTCTTTATATCACTACAATGAATCGGTCGTTTGAAAACATCTATCTTTTGTAACGCGGTTACAATTATGTTACTGATTCCCTTTGTATATCCAAGTTCGCCTACTCTTTCCAAATCTGATAATTGTAATTTGAGAGAATCTACAAAATCCATGATATTCATTGCATCCTTGCATTGTTCATTCAAGAAAATATTCAAATTGAATTTATTTTTATTTGTGGTGTTGTGCGAATTTGTATTTGTATTTGTATTTATTGTGTTTCCGATTCCTTTTCCTACCAAATCTACAATTAGTGATTTAAATTCATTGTTCTGTTTTAACAATTCCAAAACATTTTCATTTGTTATTGGGTTGTCTTGTTTTTTTTCCGGTTCTTTCTCTTTTTCTGTCTCGTCTGATGTAGTACAGTTTTTTTTATGTTTCCATAAACTTGAATGATGTTGATACTTTTTTCCGCAATCGCAAACATAATTTGCAACTTTTTGCAACTTTTCAGTAGTATTTGTAGTCTCCGTGTGTTTCAGTGTCAATAAATGTTTGAAGTAACTACTTTTTCTGCTTGTAGTATAGTCACATAATTTACAATAAAATTTTGATGCAACTTTTGTGCAACTTGTTGTTGTCATTATATCGTCTGATATACTACAAGAAAAGTTGCTAAATCCTTTTCCGCAAAATTCAAATTATTTTTTACAATGTCTAATCTTTCTCTCTAAAAACTTTTTTTAAAGCATTAAGCTCTCAACACAAAAACATGCGAAAAACGAATTCCAACTTTTGTTTTGTAAAATCCATTTTGGACATTTTTTTTGTCCATTTTTCTTTTCGGCAAAATACTTTGGAATGTAAAAAACATACATATTTTGACATACACTGTCTAACCAAGGATTTTCATCTACCTTCCAATATATTCAACGCTTTTACAGTTATTAGAAATCAAACCAAGAGAGAAAAAGTTATTGCGACCCTGCGGCCGAGGTATTCTGATGTGTGATCATAATGCTCTCAAAATTGAATATGATACACACAATATTGTTACCATTATGCTCCCAACATTGCAGCGCCGGTCGGGGGGGCTCGGCGAAAGAAATGAGTGACAAAATCAGATATCGGTCACGAATTTTTCTCTACTTATAATATATTTCATTTATTCTTTATGCGTTCTACCACTCCTAATTACAAGAACCGCTCCAATAAGACTCGCACTCGCGCTACTAAAAAACAATTTCGCAAAATTGAAAATGCTGTTGTCATGGGTGAAGGCAAACAATCTTTAGCCAGATTTGGCCATACCGGCGAAGACAAGTTTAAGGAAGAAGTCAGAGAACATGCTTGGCTTCATAATGTCGGCAAAAAAAACTTGCAACAATTAATCAATAAACATTATTACAAATTTGACTCTTCCAAACTCAAACCAAAATCTAAACCCAAACCTAAAACTCGTCGTATTAAAAATCATCACACCTTGTATCCTACTCGTCGTCGTCGTCATTAATTTTTTCCCTTTACATCTATCTATCTAACTACTTTCAATGTTTTAACTATTTACACCTAATTTAACACCATTTAAACCAACCAATTTTACACCTTTGTGACTTATTAAAACGCCAACAAGCCGACGATTAATCAGTCACAAAGGTAACGGTTCCTAGGACAATTGTAAATGTCCGAAGGTGTAATTTGAATACCAGAAATGAGTCACAATACCAGATTTGAGTCACAAAAAAAACAAGTTAGTTATTAAAGGGATTACACAATTACTAATTACTAATACTAATTACTATTACTAATTCTATTCTTCCTCCTCCGACTCTTCATCCGATTCGCAGAATTCAATGTCCTGCTTTGATTCGCTCCAAACACCGATCTCATCCTGAGTCTCCGCATCATAAAGCACATTGTTGCTTGATTTCAAGTAGGTTTTCCCCTTGAACTCAAACTTCGCCACGGTTACCGCAGCTGTTTCCTCCTCTTCCTCCTCCTCCTCCTCCTCCTCCTCCTCGGCAACTAGTTCGGGAGTTTGAACTATTGGGACTGGCTCCAAAACTTCCTTCACCTTCTTCTCCTTTTTGGGCTTTTTCTCCGACTTGGACTCCGCCTTAGCTGCGGCTTTGGCAGCATCTTTCTCGGCTTTTGCAGAGGCTTTTGCTGCTGCCTTTGCCGTTTCCTTTTCGGCTTTTGCTGCTGCTTTCGCCTCTGCTTTCGCAACGGACTTCTCCGCATTCGCCTCTGCATTCGCCTCCGTTTTAGCAACGGACTTCTTGTCGGATCCCTTGGATTCTGAATCACTCTCCGATCCCGAAAGATCGCTCATCATCTCTTCCACAGCTGCAACTGTAACTGCTGGGGCTCGGGGAGAAGCCTCTTTTGCGTCTTGTACTAGAGTTGCGAACAAATCTTCCGTTGAATCCACCTCAACAGTCTTGGCCGCCTTCTTTGGTCGGCCTCGCTTCTTCTGTGAGCCCTCGCTATCCGTCTCGGAAGTCACTGCACCACTTCCTGCCTTCTTTGGCCTCCCTCGCTTACCTTCCTTCCCCCCAACCTTTTTTTCTGTTTCTGCAAAATGCGTTGTCGCATCAAATGCTACGTTTAGACGCGCTACTTCTGCCAGAACTTGATCCTCACTCAACTTCAACTTTTTCATTACCTGTTTGTAAGTCGTCGGCGCACGTCCTTTCGGATCACGCCACGCTTCTCCCTCGGATAATCTCTTTCCTATCTCTCCGCAATCTGGCTCTCCGCTTGCGTTCTTGGACGCTTGCTTCAAACATCCTCCGCACAGTTGTGAATCCTTCTTCTTCGCGTTCTCGCATTGACTGTATAGTCCTCGGTTTTGTTTCACACCTTGGCAACATTCTTCACGAATCACCCCACTGAATGGCAGTGGGATTTGCGACTTTTGCATCTTCACTACTGCTTCCTTCTTCTCTCTCTTCTCTTTATGAATTACCTCCATCTTGTCTACACCCAGTCGGGTATACGCTTCTTCCGCGGAGAAATCATATAGAGCTGCGCATTCCGCGATTGCTTGTCTCGCCATCTCTGATGCCAACGATTCCATTGTCTTTAATGATCTCTTTGAGAGATTCATTGACATCTTGGTTTCGTTGATCATCATTGACACCGACGTTGACATTATTCTCTCGTAATTAATTACTTTTGGTGGCCTTTTGGCGGTATCATTTTATATTTTATAAAATTATACTTCAATTTTTTTTTTCTATTACTTAATTTTTCATTTACTAGGAATTTTATATCTTTCCCGTGCCCCCTTCTTCTCCGAGCCCTCTTCTTCTCACTTCTTCACCCCGAACCCTGCCCCCTTTCTTCACCGAGCCCCCTTCTTCACACTTCTTCACCGAGCTCCCCCCTTTTTTTTTATTTAAACACAAAAACCCACACCAGATACTGTATAACAATAGTCCGGGTTCATTACCAACGTAAATGTTTTGGGAACTCCTGTCGTATCCGGTAAATATGGTAGCGTTTTTGCTAGTCCATCTATAAAAAACCCTATTGATTTTCCTTGAAACGGTTTGTTTGCAAACGGCATATGCGTTTTTGTTTCTTTTATCAAGAATCCATTCATATCCGAGAGTTTATACATCTCTATCATTATATCTTCTAACCCAGTTATCTCTATTGGGTTCACACGGTTTCCCAAAATAACGGAGATTGTTTCTAAATATAAAAAATTATTGTTTTGATCCGTGTTTGTTATAAACTTTAATCTTTCTAAATCTTCTTCGGAAATATTTGAAATT
>CAIYYQ010000170.1 GCA_903930505.1 Methanobacteriota archaeon | reverse complement strand
TACGTGCACAAATCCATAAAATATTGAAAAACAAGACCCTACCCTACAACATCATTAATGAAATTATCAAGAGAGTAGTAAAAGACAAAAAACTTGAATCAAAATTAGGTCGCATCGTGGAAAAAACCATGAATGCGTACCAGAAAACCTGTATTGATCCTACAGAAGCATGCGGAATGGTTAGTGCACAAAGCATCGGTGAACCAGGAACGCAGATGACCATGCGTACATTCCACTACGCAGGAGTCGCAGAAATCAATGTTACCCTTGGACTACCGCGTCTTATTGAGATTGTCGATGCACGATCATCTCCATCTACACCAATGATGAATATCTACCTGCGCGACGAATACCGAGTCAACCCTGATCTTGCAAAAGAGATTGCTAACCAGATTGAAATCACGAGACTCGTTGATGTTGCAGATATCGAGATGGATCTCACAAACATGACGATTGCTGTGAAACTGAACACGAAGACAATAGAAAAGAAAGGATTAACCGCTGATGAAATCCTTACTTGTGTTTCCTCAATCAAAAAAACCTCTGCAAAACAAGAAAAAGATACAATTATTAAAATAAATTTAGATGAACCAGGATACAAACAACTTCAAAATGTTAGTGAAACCTTGAAAACATTGAAGATTAAGGGAATCGATGGTATTAAACGAGTAATCATTCGAAAAGAACCAAACGAAGGATACGTTATCTACAGTGAAGGCAGTAATTTAAAAAAGGTGCTTGAGATCGAAGGTGTTGACCCGTATCGGACAACAACCAATGACATCCACGCAGTAGGACGAGAACTAGGAATCGAAGCAGCACGAAACATGATCATCCAAGAAGCATACAACACGCTCTCAGAACAAGGATTGAACGTCGATATGCGGCACATCATGCTTGTTGCAGATGTAATGACTGCGGATGGAACCGTACGCGCCATCGGACGACATGGAGTCAGCGGAGAAAAAAGCTCAGTTCTTTCACGAGCAGCATTTGAAATCACGGTAAATCATTTACTCCTTGCAAGTCAACGGGGGGAAATCGATGGACTTAACGGAGTGGCAGAAAATATTATCGTTGGGCAGCCGGTAAGCCTTGGGACCGGTGCAGTGAAACTCGTCATGAGTCACGGCAAGAAAAAAACATAATAAAAAGGGGAACAGATATGACAGTAGATGTCGATAGAATCTTAAAAAACACAGTAAGCAAAGGAAAAGTTATTGTTGGTGTAAAACAAACAAAAACATCGATTCAAAATGGGTCAGCAAAACTCATTGTAATGGCAAAGAACTGCCCAGAATCAACTGAAATTACCACGATAACAAAGGAGAAAAAAATCCCTCTTTACAATTACCAATCCGGAAGTGTAGAGCTTGGGTATGCCTGCGGGAAAAACTTTGCAGTATCTGTTCTCGCAGTCCTTGAAGAGGGTGAATCCACCATCATGCAACTTGTAAAGAAAAGGATATAATAATGCCCGAAATCACCCTATCAAACGAGACCGTCCAGTATATCAACATGGCGTCTGCGGTTTCAAAAGCCAACATTATTGATTGCGTGGTTGATGAAGAACGCATTGTTTTTGTCGTCGAGAAAGGACAAATTGGTATTGCGATTGGGGCAAAAGCAAAAAACCTAGAACGTCTCAGAATGCTTCTGAAAAAAAACGTTAAATTTGTTGAGTATGATTCTGATAAGAAAACATTTATCATTAATCTCTGCAAACCCTATAAAGTCAAATCTGTCACCATCGATGAAAATAATGAGTCGTCAGTCGCACGAATCAATGTTGAGTCCAGTGATAAATCAAAACTTATTGGTAAAAACGGGAAAAACATCTCGATGATCCGCACTGTTGCACAGCGGCATCATTCCATCAGAGATGTACAGATAACCTGATGACTGCTTCTTTTTCTTGCGGATAACGCTTTTTAAGGTGTTCTACTATTACCGGTGGGAGGTTTTCCTTGCGGATAACACACCATCCTATCCTTGAGTTCGACCGAAGAAAAGATGTTCGGTTTTCATTCAACGGAAAACAAATGAATGCATTTGAAGGAGAAAGCATCGCTGCTGCGTTACATGCAAACGAAGTTAAGGTGCTTTCACATAGTTTACGCTATGACCGTCCAAGAGGGTTCTTCTGCGGGATTGGTAAATGTTCTTCTTGTTTTATGACGGTAAACAACATCCCTAATATCCGAACCTGTATCGTCCCAGTTCAACAACAGATGACTGTTACAGAACAGGAAAAACTAGGAAAACTACCACTCACACCGTTTACTCCGAAAAAAAAACAAAATATTACACGAGAAATTGTGGTTGTTGGAGGAGGACCCGCAGGGATGTGTGCTGCTCTTGCTGCTGCAGAGCAAGGTGCATCTGTTCTTCTCATCGATGAAAACAACGAACCCGGTGGACAGCTTGTGAAACAAACCCATAAATTCTTTGGTTCAACAGAAGAAAAAGCCGGGACACGTGGGATAGACATCGCAAAAGAAATTCTGAATACAATAAAAAATAAAAAAACTATTGAACTGCTTACATCGACAACAGTGGTCGGATACTACGAAAATGAACATATGCATCGTGTGATTGCAGTAAAGCGACTTATCAATGGGGATCAACTCCTTGAAATATCCTGTAAAAAAATGATTGTTGCCTGTGGCGCGATGGAAAACATGCTTGCGTTCCCAGGAAATGATCTTCCTGGTGTTTACGGTGCCGGAGGCGTACAAACCCTCATGAATGTGTACGGGGTGAAACCAGGGGACCGCACCCTTATGATTGGAGCAGGAAACGTTGGACTTATTGTCTCCTATCAACTTTTACAAGCAGGGGTTACTGTGGATCGGGTTGTTGAGGCAATGCCTCGGATTGGCGGGTATCATGTTCATGCAGCAAAACTGAGACGTTGCGGTGTACCAATTGTTACATCCTCAACCATCAAAGAAGCTTTTGGCAAAAACCATGTCGAAGATGCAGTTGTCACCAAAGTTGATGATTGTTTTCAACCAATACCGGGAACCGAAGAAACAATACAATGCGATACGATTTGTCTTGCAGTTGGTCTAACTCCATCAATTCGAATCCTGGAACAAGCCAAAGTTCGAAGCGAATATATCCCTGAGGCAGGAGGAACAGTTGCACTCCACAATCCTCTTCTTGAGACAACAAAAAACGGTATCTACGTCGCAGGAGACGCCTCAGGAATCGAAGAGGCATCAACAGCAATGATAGAAGGAGAACTAGCTGGAGTATCCGCAGCAATGTCTTTAGGATATAATAAAAATGGTTCTGAGGTACAACAGAAATGCAAAAATGCATTACAATTGTTTCGATCGGGTCCATTTGGACGAATTCCAAAGATATGCAAAGAAAAGATTTCCAGTTGTCTAGAATGCGAAGAAGGAGGGACTCACTATTAACAATTACGAAAAAACCGGAATACTCTCAGTAAACGATTTTAAACAACCATCAGAGAAACAACTCCAGAAAGGTGTCGTTATCGTAGAATGCGTTCAAATGATTCCGTGTAATCCATGCGTTGCCATCTGCCCAGTTCATGCAATATCAATGAACGATATCAATGATACACCAAAGGTTGATTTTGAAAAATGCACAGGTTGTACCAGCTGCGTTGGCATCTGCCCGGGTCTTGCAATCTTTGTTGTTAAAATAAAAGACGAGAAAGCATTGATTACGCTTCCTTATGAATTTCTTCCGTTACCCGCAGTTGGAAGCGTTGTGCATGCATTAGATCGCGAAGGAAAAACAAGAGGCACTGCAAAAATAGTGAAGGTGAATACACGGGGGAAAACAACGGTGATCACCGTTGAGGTCGACAAAACACTTGCGATGGATGTACGAATGATCAAGGTAATGAATTATGACTGAGAAAACGTTTATCTGCCGATGTGAAGATTTAACAAAAGAAGAAATCGAACAGGCTATCGATGAAGGATACACCACACTTGAGGAGTTGAAATGTAAGCTTCGTCTTGGTATGGGGCCCTGTCAAGGACGAGGATGCCTTCTTCTTACCCGACGTATTCTCTGCCAGAAACTAGGAAAAAAACCTGCTGAGATCAACTTTCCAACAACCCGACCTCCAGAGATACCTGTCTCACTTGGGACACTTGCGAGTGAATGACCATGATTGAGAAAGCGGATGTTGTGATTATCGGTGGCGGGATAAATGGATGTTCCCTAGCTTATCAACTTGCAAAACAAAACATCGATGTCATGCTTCTTGAACGACAACACCTCTGCTCTGGCGGGACAGGGCGATGCGGGGCAGGAATTCGTCAGCAATGGTCTACAAAAGAAAATGCAGAGCTTGCGATTCAAAGCGTGAAGATTTTTGAACAACTCCAAAAAGAGTTAGGTGCAGAAATAGGGTTACGTCAAGGAGGCTATCTCATTGCTATTCATGATGAAAAAGAACTAAAACAAGCAGAAAAAAATGTTACACTGCAGAAATCCCTTGGATTACAAGTGTCAGTTATCGACCCCGATGAAATACAACAGATCGTTCCCATCTTAGATATTAAAGGGATGCGGGCGATCGGAGCAACGTTTTGTCCAACCGATGGACATGTAGACCCATTTAAAACAACAGATGCGTATGCGCAAGCGGCACGCAGACATGGGGCAAAACTCCAAACGTATACCGAGGTTACCGGGATAAAAAAGAAGAAAAACACAATCGAATACGTTGTGACCAACAAAGGAAAAATAAAAACCAGTACCGTAATAAACGCTGCAGGTCCACATTCAAAGGAAATCGCTGAGATGATCAATGTCAAGCTTCCCATCAAACCATTACGAAAAGAGATTCTTGTTACAGAACGAGTGCAGCAGTTGTTTAAACCAATGGTTATCTCCTTTACCGATGGCATCTACTTCAGCCAACAAGAAGGCGGACAAATCCTTGGCGGGATCTCAAACCCAAACGAAAAAAATGGATATTTCTCAAATCCGACATTTTTCTTTCTTCAACACATGGCACAAACACTCCTTAGATATGCACCATCATTGAACACTGTCAATGTCATCAGACAATGGACAGGATACTACGATATGACCCCTGATGCACGACCAATCCTTGGCGAAGTAAAAGGAGTACATGGTTTTCTTCAATGTAACGGGTTCAGCGGACATGGTTTTATGCTTTCCCCGATGGTAACAAAATTACTCACCGAGTACATTGTTGATGGGAAAACATCAGAGATACTAGAGAGTTTATCTTTGAATCGATTTACTGGAAAAACTATTGAAAAAGAAGAGTACGTAGTCGGTTAAATTCAAATGATGAATCCAAATAAATAATCAGTAATAAATATTCAATCATCCCTGTTATCATAAAATACTTCAAAATGCTATAAAACAGAAAAATTTTTACTTTTAAACGAAAATGCTTAAAATTTACCAAAATAAATTTTCTTGCTAATATTATCTTTTTCGTTTCCATAGCAGAATCAAAACAATTCCACAAATTAGAAAAACCAACTCGAAACCAGGCGTAGGACAAGGGGATAAATTTATTGTAGCAAACCCTGATTTAAACCCCACCATTGTTGCAGTTATTGAATAACTAGTAAAATGCATTGGTTTAACTTTAAATGATACTTTACCATCGATTGTAATCTTAGATTCATTATTTAATATTACAACCGCTCCAGTAATATGTTGCCCTTGTTCATCTGCTACAAACAAATCAATAGTATATCCAGTTTCATCACATTTAGGATATCCTGATGTATTTGTTATAATTATCAATCTTAGGATATTATGAACTGTTATATTTAATTTTGATGAAATATACCCCTCTTTTAATGCAGAAATATTATATATGGAATCAACGAGAATAGAAGGCATTGTAAAAATGGCTATACCCGATGAATTAGAATGCTTTATATCTCCATTAAAAGTCACTGTTGCATTTTCGATTAAGGTGTCATTCGAAGTAATTGTGACTATGATATCTTCTCCTTCATTGACTTGTGATGGGGCTATGATTGTCAACGAGGGAAAAGAATCTTCTGCGGAGATGGTTTGTGAGATGAACGAGGAGAACAAAAAGAATACTAAAATTCCTATTACCAATGTTGCTTTTATGTTCATATTCATCATTTTTTATGTTTGTAATATAAAACAATTAAAACTAAAATTACAATAAATACAAAAACGATCAATATTGCAAGATAACAAAATAATTCACCATCATCGTGAACGAATCCGCAGATATTAATTGTGACCGGATTAGCACTTACTATTTTTTCTCCAGGTAATGTCGCCGTTATTGTATATATTCCTGATTTTTCTATAAAAAAAGTAACTTGTCCATTTACAGTTGTTAATGTCTGGACGATTGTTGATGTCTGATCAGTGAAAGTAACTGTTGCACCAGTAACTAATCCACCAGTGTCATCACTGGCGGTTACCGTTATCGGAGAAAAGTATTTTCCATCAGAGCCTTTTGTACCTGTAAGAGTAATCTTCAAAGAGGGTACATTAACGACTTTTATTGTCTCTGTTATATTAGTATATCCT
>CAIYYQ010000169.1 GCA_903930505.1 Methanobacteriota archaeon | reverse complement strand
CACTTTAATGTGCGCCTCGACAAAGGTCCATGCTTTATGAAAGTTTCCATATCGCAGACGATATGCTTTGCGGTTCTGTTGAGTAATCTCATCGAATACATGAATCTCTTCGAGAATATCAAAACCTTTTAATTTATTGAGATGTCTGTATACAGTTGGTTTTGAGGTTTGTAACGTCTGCGCGATTTCTTCAACAAACCATGCTTTCATGGGATGTTTTAAAAAGAAATCAGCGAAAATCTTGTAAGGGATCGCTGGATCTGAGCCTTTTGACAAGTATCCGATTTGTTCGAAAAATTTTTTAGTAAGTACATCAGGATCCTCTTCACCAATCAGCGGCGTATTACTCACTATTTGGATTTCAAACACCATAGGTAAAACCTTCCACCACGTAGAATGATCATTCGATTTATAATAGTTACTTAACTAAGAAAAGCAATGGAAATGAGAAAGTATCGAAGAACGCATTACAATCAGACTGTGGAGAGATATCGTTCGATTTCCCATTTTGTGACCTGCATGCGATATTCAGCCCATTCTTTCTGTTTCACATGCAAGAAATTCTCGAATACATGATCACCCAATATCTCCTTGGCAAACGTACTTTCACTTATAATCGAAAGTGCATGACCAAGACTATCCGGAAGTTGTCCAATTCCATTTTCTTCTCTATCTTTAGAAGAAAGCGCATAAATGTTTTTTTCAACTGGTGCAGGGGGCTCAAGTTTATCTTCGATTCCTTTTAGACCTGCAGCAAGCATCACCGCAAACTGCAAATAAGGATTCCCTGAGAGATCAGGGCTTCGTAATTCACAACGTGTACTTTTTTTCCGTCCCGAAGGTATACGAATGAGTGCGCTGCGGTTCCGATTCGCCCATGATATATATGTAGGTGCTTCATACCCTGGAACAAGTCTCTTGTAAGAATTTACCGTCGGATTAAGCACCGCGGTGATTTCTTTCACGTAGGTTAAGAGACCTGCGATAAAGAAACGAGCAAGATTACTCAACTGATTTTCTGCATCAGGATCATAAAATGCATTAGCTCCATCCGTGGTAAAAAGCGATACGTGCGTATGCATCCCTGACCCATTTACTCCATACAATGGCTTTGGCATAAACGACGCATGAAGATTATGTTTTGTAGCGATAACCTTAGTGACATATTTGAGTGTAATAACGCGATCCGCTGTTGTGAGTGCATCTGCATAACGGAAGTTAATTTCATGTTGGCCGCGTGACACCTCATGATGAGAAGTATACGTTGTTATTCCCATTTCATCAAGGGCAAGAGAGATATCTGCACGGACGCCTTCAGCTAGATCACGATGGGAAAGATCAAAATAACCAGCTGTATCGTTTGGGGTAAGCGTAGAGTTTTCGCCATCTTTTTTGAAGAGGAAAAATTCACATTCAGGACCAGTATTATAGAGATATCCTAAATCATGAACTTTTTTTTCCATTTTTTCAAGTACGTATTTGGCGTCACCTGGGAATCGTTTTCCATTGGGCTCGTAAATATCACAGTTGAGTTTTGCTGTTTTTCTCTGCTCAATTGTTTCCGGGAGAATCACGAAACTGTGAGGATCGGGTTTTGCGATTTTGTCTGATTCTTCAATCGTTGCATATCCTGCAATTGACGATGCATCAAAGGGCATTCCTTCTTCTAATGCTTCTTCAAGTCTGCTTACGGGAATGACGATGTTTTTCGGTGTTCCTAGGATGTCAACGAATTGTAAACGTATGAAAAGAACGTTATGCTCTCGAACGCGATTTATAAGAGTATTTATGATATCATTTTCTTTTTGTAAAGCCTCATCTGTATTTTTACATTCCCCGTCCATATCGATGCCTCCATAACTGAAAAAATAGACTGTAAAGTCTATTAACTTATATCAAAATCGATGTATTAAACGTTACGCAAAAAAAGATTAGTTCTAGGTTGTTGAAAAAATTAATTGAGCCCTCCTACGATTCATTTGTTTTGAATGCATAAATGAAAAACAATAGAAGAGCAAGCCTCAGAAAGATCATAGAAACCCTAGATGTTCAAGAAGCAGAAACCACATTGAAAGAACCAATGTTTTCTATCCTACATGCAAGAAAACACAAGTCGTTTCATCGTTTTATGAGACTATATGTCATAGAAAAATCACATCTTTGTTTATTTTTTCAACAGCCTAAATTATCTGGTAATTTCAGTAAACTATTAAAATAGATTAATGATACGCTGTATCACCGTAAAGGGAGGATATTTATGGAAAAAGACGTAAAAACATTTATGGACTATGTAATAGCAAAAAACCCAGGGGAAAAAGAATTTCATCAGGCAGTACAGGAAGTCGTAGAAAGTCTTATGCCGTTTATCCAGAAGAATCTGAAGTATAAGAAATTCAAGATTTTAGAGCGAATGGTTGAACCAGAGCGTACAATCATATTCCGTGTTCCTTGGCTGGATGATCATGGCGAAATCCAGATAAACAGAGGGTATCGTATTGAAATGAACAGTGCGATTGGTCCGTACAAAGGCGGGCTTCGTTTTCACCCAAGTGTTACATTAAGTATTTTAAAATTTTTAGCGTTTGAACAAGTGTTTAAGAACAGTTTAACCACGTTGCCTATGGGCGGTGGAAAAGGTGGATCTGATTTTGATCCGAAAGGAAAAACTGACAACGAAGTCATGAAATTCTGTCAGTCATTCATGACCGAACTCCAACGGTACATCGGCCCAGATACTGATGTCCCCGCAGGGGATATTGGTGTGGGTGGTCGTGAAATCGGTTTTATGTTTGGGCAATACAGGAAAATCAGAAATGAATTCACTGGAGTCCTCACCGGAAAAGGATTGAACTGGGGTGGCAGCCTCATTCGACCAGAGGCAACAGGATATGGTGCTACTTATTTTGCTCTTGAGATGCTGAAGACAAAAGGAGAATCTTTTAAAGGTAAAACATGTGTTGTTTCTGGTTCGGGAAATGTTGCACAATACACCATTGAAAAAATCAATCAATTAGGTGGAAAAGCTGTAACACTTTCCGATTCATCTGGTACTATTTATGATCCTCATGGAATCGATGAGAAGAAACTTGCATATATTATGGATCTGAAGAATGTGCAACGTGGCCGTATAAAAGAATATGCAGAGAAATACAAATGTACGTACGAGGCAGGAAAAAACCCTTGGCATTTCAAATGTGACTGTGCATTTCCCTCAGCGACCCAGAATGAGATTAGTAAAGAAGATGCACAAAAACTTGTTGATAATGGATGTATGCTGGTTGCAGAAGGAGCAAACATGCCAACAACACCAGAAGGAGTTGAAATCTTCATCGAAAACAAGATCCTGTATGGTCCTGGAAAAGCAGCAAACGCTGGTGGTGTTGCTACGAGCGGTCTGGAAATGTCACAGAACAGTATGAGACTGTCATGGAGCAGAGAAGAAGTTG
>CAIYYQ010000168.1 GCA_903930505.1 Methanobacteriota archaeon | reverse complement strand
AAGTATTTTTTGGAAAAAATATGATAACAACTGTACAGATATGTTTATATAGCGAGAAAGCCGACATTATTACTATAGATTTAAAGGTGAGGAACAGTATGAACCAACGGATCAGAGGTTATGTCGATTTACTCAGGCCATTTACGCTTCTTGCACCACTTGTGGTTTCCAGCTGTGTCATGATCGCAAGTTTTGTGTACACGGGAAAACTAGATTTTTCGTTTTCAACAATCGTTCTCACTATTCTTGCCGCGAGTTTCACTTTAGCGTTGGTTAACGGAGCATCAAATGCGTTGAACCAGGCAACTGATCTCAACGAGGATCGCCTATCAAAACCCTACCGGCCTATTCCACGAGGCATCATCACATCAAAAGAAGCAAAAATGATTGCAGGAATGTTGTATGTTTGTGCATTTCTCCTTTCGCTTACGGTTCATCTCCTCTTTGCCACATTCGTTGGCATAATCATGGTTTTTTCCATCACGTATTCTATTTTTCCACGAATGAAACGTGTTCTGTTCATGAATCAACTTTGGGTTGCACTTCCCAGAGGACTTTTCGGTATTCTTGCATCTTGGAGTGTTTTTAGTGATCCGTTTCAACCGGTTCCACTCGCTATTGGATCCATTGCCGCATTATTTTTATTTGGTGGCACCACAACTAAAGATATTCTTGATGCCCATGCAGATAAAACCGCTGGGATTCAGACCCTTGTGAATGTCGTTGGTGTGAAAACCACTGCCTGTATCGCATGTCTCTGCATGAGCATTGCGTTTCTCATGATACCTCTATTGATCATGTTCCACATCCTTGCATTGTATCTTCTTCCCTTAGCACTTCTCACGGTTCTTGCATTGTATATCGCCTGGTTGATGACTCATAATAAGAAAAACGAACGATACGAAAACACGTCATCCTGGACATTGATGTATACCACGTATCTTCTTTTTGCGTTAGGGTTCGCGTTTCTCACGATCTCGTTTTCGTAAAAACTGATGGACAATATCCCACATGAGCGCAAAAATCAATAAAACACTTGCAAGAAGAACAAGGTAAAAACCAGTGCTCAATCCCCAATGAGCTGAGAATGCCACAGTCGCATCGTTGACGTTAAAACTCATCGTGCCTTCTCCTTGAATAGCGCCGATACTTACCTCAGTCAGCTTATTTACCCCAGTATAATACACGTCTAGAAACACAAACAAGAGAACGGCAATACCTATGTTCAGAATCCATGTGAGTTTTTTCTTCTCAAGCCGCTTTAATACAATACCTAGAAGGATTAGTGCACATGCAAGATAAAGAACATAGGGGAGTTTCCCGAGAAAGTCAATGAAGATATCAGGCATTGTTGCGAGGCTAAACAGGGTTTGTCCATTCGCTGTCGTTGATTCAATCATCACTGGTGGCTGCAGATACAGTTGTGTTGTCCGTTCCATCACTGGTTGGATACTTGATCCAGTAAGCGACCACCAAGGTTGAATCACAGACAGAAGTAGCAGCGCGATTGCTCCTCCTTTGAGGAAACCGGCTAGGGAGACTTTTTTCAGGAAAACAAGAATAAGGATGCCCCCCAGAACCACCATAGCGATCCCAGTAAGAAGCGCAGGAAGCATCGACTGTAGCGTGGTCACAATCTGTATGTCGCGAGTATTTGTCAGTAATATCTCTGTTTGTCCTACGAACGCATCCTGCTGATAGATACTTATTGTGTACGATGCAGGCGGCAATGTACACACAAGATCCCCTTCCGTGCATTGGTACACCTGTTTTCCTTCACGGATAAAAACAGCTTTGAAAGAGGTACTGTTCAGTGGATTTCCTTGTGCATCAAATAACTTGATTTGAACATCATATGCTGCGGTAAACGGTATGTGAATTAGTGTCCCGTCATCAGGAATAGTCACCTCTTTTTCGTTTACCTTATCCGCATACGAAACTTGTAACGTATAAGTACCCCCGGGGATATCTTCGAAGAAAAACGTACCTGTCGTCGTTTCAACCGCGGAAATCTGACCCGCCTCTGGATACATCTGGCTGAATACAATACAATGAACGCCAACACCGGGAGGAAGACCAAGACTGTCTCGTACTTCGACGGTAAGATCATACAAACTGATGGTGACCGGCACCTCTAGTTTCAACGGGGTATTTTTTAACGGTTGATCATAGACGCGGAAACCTTGATAATATGCTTGAACCTGATACAAATCTCGCGCGTTATAGGGTACGCCAAATTGTACGTCGCCTTGGTCACTGGTGGTATTTTGCACAAGCACTATTTGATCCATATTTAGTATGCGTACCGTGATCCCCGGAATTCCTTTTGTGTTTTGATCAGAAAACTGAAAATGAATATTTCGCTGCCAGGTGCACATCACCTGCACCATCGTTTTTCGATGGACATCAATCGTTTCCGCACCAACAAATAACCGCGCGGTATCTCGTGTGTTCCGATACACCTTTACTAGATAGGTTCCTGCGGTGAGATTATGAAACGTGGTATATGACCGAGTGAACAAGATGCGCTCTGCCACCGCTGAGGTTACCAGTTGTTCATCACGGTAAAGTTCGATGATCATCACCGGCAATGACAACTGGGTATGGTTCACAAGCCAGGGGAACGACAACCAGGTTCCACCATAATGAGTCACCACCGTAACATCATAGGTTTTCTGTTGTTGTCCAAAACTGGAGTCTGTGGAGAGATGACGGTGCGTTACCAACGCCTGATACAGCAGTGCTTCGTTTTGCGCTGAAAGGTATCCTCCAGCCTCCGCCGTGAACAATTCAGCATCGAACTCAACAACAAGATTCCGCGGGATATAAAGATCATGAGACGAACCTTGATCATAGGAGTTTCTCCCGAAGTTGATTGCTGCGTAATCCACCTCGGTGCCAAGGAAGTTAAAGTATTGCCGCTCTGCGACCTTTAATTGGATTCCATCACGTTCATCAGTCCCTGAGGTGACAACCCCTGTGCTTGAGGCAAAAATAAGTGCCTGGCTTCGCCCTTTTGCTCCTTCGCCGTAGGCAATCCATGCGTCTTTTCCGAGATCTGCGTCATCGGTGTAGGAGATGATCCATTCGCGGTCCTTGGATTCTGGTTTGGTGTCCATCGCGTATTCTTCTATCTTGTTATTTTTTCCTGCAAAATCCAGATTAGGTTGAATATCGCCGAAGTTCAGTTTCTGCATGGCGACATTCCGGGATTTAAACGAAAGCAATGCGCCATAACGCCCATCAAGATTTACTTCGCCGCTGACAAGAAGATCCTTGGAGGTTTCATGTTTCACGTGGATGTTTATGCGTTTGTTTTCTTGCGGGGTATAATAGTATTTGTAGGCCGCGGAGGTTTTTATATCGCCGTTTGAGGATTCGCTGATGATTCCAAATTCCGTCATCAGGTTGCCATCAACGAAAATTTTTTTAGAGACGAGGGATTCATCTGAGGATACTTCATCGGTATCTTTTTTCCCGGTCGCATAAGAAAATGCAAAGGAGGCGATTTGATCAGCGTTGAGGATATCAAACGTTGTGCTTTTTGGTTTTTGTTTGACGACAACCTGTGCAAGTGAGTAGTCAAGAAATTTCCCGCTTTGTCCTACCCCATAGATGTAGTATCCATCTTGTTTGACTGCGTAGTAGGTTGCCTCAGCGGTGATATCTGCGATGGGGCTTGAATAATAGTATGCATCTTCAACGGAGACATGGTCTTTGTAGGTTACTGATGTTTTTTCTTGATCATCATAGTATACATAGTATTGTTCATTCCCGTTTGCATACTCAGGAACAAGAAAAACAATACTACATTTGTTGATAACATTTGTATTTGGAGGTTGAAGATCGTAGATTTGAGAGTCGAGTTCATGCCAGATGGTCCCATCCCAGCAGCAGACGCGTATCGAATGCTGTGTTTCGTTTTTTGCCCAACAGGGGTTTGTAAACGATATCTGAAGATCAATCGGTTGAAATAATGCAGAGGATATGCTCGTGGATATCGGAAGCTGGATCTGCTGCCTAAACGGCCAATCAGAATTCCACATTGGAATCGTTGTATCTTGCGAGAACCCGTGGATTGGTAGCGTGGACACTACGAGAAAAATAAGCAGAAGATATCCAGTTACCACTCGTTTAATGTTCATTATCTTCCTTCGCAGAGAGGTTTTCTATTTGTCAATTATATATATTCTAATGATATTAAGTAGTTTTAATGATATAAGAACTTTTTTCTCTCTTTATTCTCTGAGGAATTATAGGATGTTTCTTGGAGGGAGTAATCAGAGAGGCAGATTTGGCAAGAGTCCTTGTTGTCCGAGGATAATAAGAACAGAAAATCCAACTGCGAAAAAGAGGTATTCTAGATACATAAGTACCCATGCATGGACGTTTTCAAGTGATTTACTTTCGCTGTGTTTCAACATGAGGTAAAAGACAAAAAAACTTGGGATAACAAAAAATGTGAGCGGCCACAGATACGAGTTAAGTATATTCAGCTTCACAAATAGGGGGACTAGGGCAAAGGGCAGAATCATAAACGGCATGCAAATATACGCTGTTTTTTTGAGGCCGTAGGTGTTAATAAGTGTGTGTGTTCCGGTTCGTTCATCTGCGACTGCGTCAATGATATCTTTTGTTGCCATTGCACCCAGGAAAAAGACCATGGCAATCATCCCTATTAATAGCGGTTCTTTTTGAAAGGGATCACCAAATACACTCCATCCTGCAAGAATACCTAATAGTCCTCGAGGAATCGCTATCCAGAGTTGGTTCACAAATAATACTTTTTTCATTCGAGGTGGAAGTGAATAGGTTACTGTAAAGATCATAATGAGAAAGACAAAGATACCAAACCAGAAATTAATCGTAATCGCACGCAGAAGAACAAATAAATACAGGATAAAAGCGATGCTTTGTGCTTCATCTCGCGCGACAATCCCACGAGGAATTGGTCGATATGGTTTTGAGATCGTATCTGCTTCGACATCGGTT
>CAIYYQ010000167.1 GCA_903930505.1 Methanobacteriota archaeon | reverse complement strand
TGTATGATGTGTTGTTCATCCATTGGTTTCTTTTCAGGAATCAATGTTGGTACAAATAAGATTAACTGCGATGGAAAAGAAAAAAGAAAAACATTTAATCCTTCGTAAAAAAGGAATCATCTATGTGTCTGATATAACCAAAAGTTGCTCGTGATTCACTAAATATTGATACCACCGTACTGATCACTATATTCTATACAACGATGACATTCATATCCGTTAACTATGCTTTGTTTACAATGATATTTGATATCTTCTGCGCCTCTGCACGAGCACGCTCCTCAGAATATCCTGAACCAAGCATATGGTACACCACTGCATCCTCGTACAGCTTTTTTACTTGTTCTGCGTTATTCATCATATCTTTCTCACCATATCCTTCTTTGTCTGTTTTCTTTAAAACGTCTTATTGTACAAGTAGTACCCTATGTCTTTACACTTGGTACCCAAAAAAAAACAAAAGGAGAAAACAAACAAGTAAAAAACAGGAAAGAAAAGAAAAAAAAGAAGAAATGCAAGGAGTATATTTACACTGCCTTGCCGATTTCGTCAACCGCTTCAGGGTTCGCAAGCGTTGATGTATCACCGACGTCTTGACCCATGGCTTTCGCGCGGATTACCCGACGCATGATCTTACCACTGCGGGTCTTCGGGACATCTGACACAAACCAGATCTCATCAGGTTTTGCGATCTTCCCAAGCTCTTTTGACACATGATCGGAAAGTGTTTTCCTGAGATCTTCACTGGATTGAATACCTTTCTTCAACACCACATATGCGGTGATGGATTCTCCTTTCAACTCATGGGGTTTCCCAATGACTGCTGCCTCAGCAACCATAGGATGACTCACGAGCGCTGATTCCACTTCAGAGTTCCCAATCCGATGACCGGATATCTTGAGTACATCATCTGCGCGACCCTGTATCCAGAAATACCCATCATCATCCTTACGGGTGACATCACCTGCAAGATACACATTTTTAAATCTGCTCCAGTAGGTCTGTTCATACCGCTCCGGGTTCTTATAGATCCCGCGAAGCATCCCAGGCCACGGATGAGTAAGTACGAGATTACCGCCTGCATTCTGCACAGTTTTTCCTTCTTCGTTATACACTTCAGCGGACATTCCAGGAAGCGCTTTTGTTGCAGATCCTGGTTTCAACGGAGTTATCGGTAAGGGTGAAATCACGAAATGACCGGTCTCCGTCTGCCACCAGGTATCCATAATCTGACAGTTCTCATGACCGATGTTCTTGTAATACCACATCCATGCTTCTGGGTTAATAGGTTCACCAACAGATCCAAGTAGCCGAAGGCTGCTGAGATCATGTTTATTCGGCCAGTCTTCCCCAAACCGCATGAACAACCGAACACTTGTCGGTGACGTGTATAAGATATTTACACCATATTTTTCAATGATATCCCACCAGCGGTCAGCCTGCGGCCAATCCGGTGCACCCTCATAAATAATAGAGGTTGCTCCAAGAATGAGCGGCGCGTAGACAATGTAGGAATGACCGGTAACCCAGCCGATATCAGCAGCACACCAGTAAATATCATCGTCTTTTACGTCAAACACCCACTTCAAGGTGAGTGCAGTCCCAACCGCGTATCCGGCATGGGCATGAATAATACCTTTTGGTTTCCCGGTCGTCCCAGAAGTATATAAGAAATACAGGGGATCATTTGCATCAAGTTGTTCTGTTGGGCATTCCTTTGACATATCTTTAGTAGTCTCATGCCACCAGACATCCCGATTCTGCGTCCAAGGAACAGGATCACCGGTTCGCTTGTAGACAACGACGTTTTTTACACTGGGTGCTTCTTTTATTGCTTCATCAGTCTGGGTTTTCAATGGGACTTTCTTTCCCCGTCGCCAGAAACTATCACAGGTAATCACTGCTTTTGCTTCACAATCATTCATCCGATCACGGAACGCAGTTGCACTGAACCCGGAAAAGACAACAGAATGAATCGCACCGATCTTCGCGCAGGCAAGCATCGCAATAGATAACTCAGGAATCATAGGAAGATAAATCCCAACACGATCACCTTTTGTCACACCAAGTTTCTTGAGTGCGTTCGCGAGTTTGTTTATCTCAATATACAAATCGTTATAGGTGAGTTTACGAACATCACCGGGTTCCCCTTCGAAAATAATAGCGACCTTGTTTTTCCGCCAGGTTTTCACGTGTTTATCAACTGCGTCATGGACAATGTTGTATTTCGCGCCGACAAACCATTTCACCCAAGGGGCATTCCATTCCACAACTTTTGTATACGGGGTGTAAAACTCAAGAAGTTCTTTTGCTGCTTCGTCCCAGAACCATTCCCAGTTCTCTGCTTTCTTGTAGAGATCATCGATGGTTTTAATGTTGTGTTCATCCATCCACTGCTTCACGTTTGTCTGATCGACAAATTTTTTCGACGGTTTAAAAACCCGTTTTTCATCCAATAGTACTGATATGTTTTCGCTCGACATGTTTCTTACCTCATCCTTTTTTATTTTATTGAAGACAACGATAACGTATGAGACCGGTCTTCAAGATACAGTTAAGAGGATTGCGGGAATAGAATATCAATATAAGTATTTTTTCCTCTGTTTTTATAAAACAAGGGGGAACAACCTGCGTTTTTTTCCAAGAAAGCATAAACGACGTAAGAGAACCCTGTGCGGTTATACTGGTGTTTCAACAACTTTTTTTGCGATCGGGGCGAACGTGAAATCCTTGATTACCGCCATCCGATCAAAGGTATACGGCTGCAGAAGCGGAGGGGAAACAACAAGGTTATTCTCTTTGAGAAACCTGATTTTTTTCATCTCATCTTCTTTATATTCATGGTAGGTTTGATACGCGGAAAGGAGAACGGTTTCGAATTTTCTCTGGGCAAGAAACACGGTTGAGGGGGTATCAAGAACCATGATATCTTCAGGGCGTGGTGCTCGGTGGAGGCTGAATTTGATATGGGAAAATGAAAGGATTTCAAATCCGAGCTGTGCGAGATGGGGGATCGTGATTTGTCTGAGGAGGTTGTCATCAAAGAATCGCTGTTTCATTCGTGCAACGGTGTGACGGGAGAAGCCAACCACATCTGCAAGCTGTTGGGTTGTGGCATTCGGATGTTCGACAAGTGCGGTGTACACGCGTCGTTCTTTTACGGAAAGATCTACGGTATCAACAGGAGTAAACCATGCAGCGGAATCGCTGTGTTCTTCGGGTTCATCTAAGGAAAACGCGTTGTTGAGTACGCGGGAGTAATCAAAAAATCTGGTGATATGGCTTGTTTCAAAGGGAAATATTACTTCCTGGGGATATTCTTGTTCAAGAAGGCCCATGTGTCCAAATGTTTCTGTTCTGATTTCGTTTATGCGGCCGATGTCTGTGTAGTTTTTCGCAAGGCTTATGGAGAACCCTTTTTCTTGTTCTCCTACGGAAAAAAAGATTTCGTCGAATACTTCGATGGTTCGTGTTGTTGTCCGTATCCGTTCTTCTAAGGGAATCACAGGGTTGAACTGCATGTAGATTACTGCAAGGAGTTCGCATCCAAGGCGGTTGACCAGGGGAACGATCAGTGTTTGAAAGAGACCTTGGGAAGAAAGGCGTCGTTTAATGGAGGTGAAAGTGGACATTTTTACATTGAGCAGGGTTGAAAGATCGCTGTCGGTGAGCTCAGGGTGTTTTGTAAGTCCAACGAGGACTTTTTCTTCGTTTTTTGTAAGGGTGGTTCGTTTCACAATCACGGAATGGACACACAGACTATATAAATTTCTCGTTTTAACAATATTAAAATAAAATAATAGCAATACGGTTAAAATTATTAAAAATATTATCAAAATAACATTTTATTCGATATAATATTATTGATGTGTCTGTTTTTCGTGCAAAAAGTTTATTAAATCATTTGATATTTGCCATGAACACCAAAGAACAAGAGGCGAAATTATGGGAATGACAATCACAGAAAAAATACTCTCTAAACACATCATAGAAGGCAAACCAATAAAAGGAACCGAAGTCGGCATCAAAATCGACCAAACACTCACCCAAGACGCAACCGGAACCATGGCATACCTCCAATTCGAAGCAATGAACGTCCCAAAAGTAAAAACAGAACTCTCAGTAAGCTACGTCGACCACAACACAGTCCAAATCGGATTCGAAAACGCGGATGATCACAAATATCTGCAATCAATCGCTGCCAAATACGGGATCGTCTACTCCAGAGCAGGCAACGGCATCTGCCACCAAGTCCACCTCGAACGGTTCGGAAAACCAGGGAAAACACTGCTCGGATCAGACTCCCACACGCCAACCGGCGGAGGTATCGGCATGGTTGCAATAGGCGCAGGAGGACTTGATGTCGCAGTCGCCATGGCAGGCGGACCATTCTACCTCACCTACCCAAAAATCATAAAAATCAACCTCACAGGAAAACTCAAACCATGGGTTGCAGCAAAAGATGTCATCCTCAAAGTCTTAGAGATTTTTACAACAAAAGGAAATGTCGGCACAGTCTTCGAATACAGTGGCGAAGGAGTAAAAAATCTTTCAGTTCCTGACCGAGCGACGATCACGAACATGGGCGCAGAATGCGGGGTCACCACATCTGTGTTCCCCAGCGATGAAATCACCAGGGAATTTCTCAAAGCACAAGGACGAGAATCTGACTGGATAGAACTCAAAGCAGATGACGATGCAGTATACGATAAAGTAGTGGATATCAACTTAAGTGAGCTTGAACCGCTCGCAGCAACACCACATAGCCCGGGTAACATAAAGAAAGTAAGAGACCTCAATGGAATTGATGTTGATCAAGTCTGCATAGGAAGCTGCACAAACTCATCTTATACCGACCTTATGACTGTTGCCCATATTCTCAAAGATAAAAAAACATATCCCAACGTAAGTTTTGTTGTCGCACCGGGATCAAAACAAGTCTTTGAAAATATCACAATCGGCGGAGGATTTTCTGAGCTGCTTTCCGCAGGAGCACGATTCGCTGAATCAGCATGCGGGTTCTGCATTGGAAACTCTCAATCACCGCAAAGCGCAGGCGTATCATTACGAACCAGCAACCGGAATTTTGAAGGACGATCCGGCACAAAAGACGCTCAGGTTTATCTTGTCAGCCCAGAGACTGCAGCCGCAGCAGTAATCACCGGAAAATTTACTGATCCGCGCGACCTCGAAAAGCTCGGCATCAAATACCCAAAGATAAGAATGCCGAAGAAATTCTACGTTGACGACAGCATGTTCATCACGCCACCAAAAGATGGGAAAACAGTGAAAATCTACCGCGGACCAAACATTGGTGAACCGCCACGAAGCACACCCATGCCTGAACTCATCAAAGGCGTTGTCACCATCAAAGTCGGTGATAAAATCACTACAGATCATATCATCCCTGCAGGTGCACGGATGAAATATCGATCAAATGTACCAAAATATTCAGAGTTTGTTTTTGAAATGATTGACCCGAAATTCCATGAACGCGCAAAAAAGATACAGCAAACCGGGAAACAAAACATCATTGTTGCCGGGGTTAGCTACGGCCAGGGGTCATCAAGGGAACATGCCGCAATCTGCCCGATGTATCTTGGGGTAAAAGCAGTTATTGCGAAATCTATGGAGCGGATCCACAAAGCAAATCTTGTGAACTTCGGTATCATTCCACTCACGTTCAAACAGGAAAAAGATTACGATATGATTGATCAGAATGATGAATTAGAAATCCCAGATATTCACAATCTTTTGAAAAAAGGAAAAACATTGGTCGTGAAAAACAAAACAAAAAACAAACAGTTTGAAGTAACGTACGATCTCTCTGAGCGGGAGAAACAGATTCTTCTTGTTGGGGGAACATTGAATTTTATAGGAAAAAAGGAGTAAGAGAACTATGAAACAGATGCAACATGTAAAAACTCAAAATAAAATCAAGGTAAAAAACACAATCGTTGAAATCGATGGCGATGAAATGACCCGGGTTATGTGGAAGATGGTGAAAGACAAGCTTCTTTTACCGTATCTTGACATGGATCTTGAATATTATGATCTTGGGTTGAAATATCGGGATGAAACAAGTGATAAGGTAACCGTTGATGCAGCGAACGCAATCAAAAAACATGGTGTTGGTGTGAAATGTGCAACCATCACCCCAAATAAAGATCGGATAAAAGAATACAATTTGAAAGAAGAGTGGAAGAGCCCAAATGCAACCCTTCGAGCAGCTCTTGATGGAACTGTGTTCAGAGCGCCGATTCTTGTAAAAAACATACTCCCTGGTGTTCGCAATTGGACAAAACCGATTATCATCGGCAGACATGCGTATGGTGATGTGTACAAAAACCAGGAGATTCGTGTCCCAGGCCCGGGAAAAGGAGAACTCGTGTTTACTCCTTCTGACGGCGGGCAGCCTATTCGGCATATTATTCATGAGTTCAAGGGACCCGGAATCTTGCAAGGGATTCATAACACTGATAAATCGATTAGTAGTTTTGCGAAAGCCTGTTTCACCTTTGCTCTTGATCAAAAGGTTGACCTGTGGTTTTCCACAAAAGACACGATTTCCAAAACTTATGATGCTAGATTCAGGCAAATCTTTCAGGATGAATTCGAGAAAAATTGGAAAACGAAATTCGAGAAAGCAGGCATTGAATATTTTTACACCCTTATTGATGATGCGGTTGCACGGATTATGAAAGCGGAAGGGGGCTTGCTTTGGGCTGTGAAAAATTACGATGGCGATGTTATGTCTGATATGCTTGGTTCAGCATATGGTAGTCTTGCTATGATGACATCGGTTCTTGTATCACCTGATGGATTTTTTGAATTTGAGGCAGCGCATGGAACTGTTCAGAAACATTACTATAAATATTTAAAAGGCGAAAAAACCTCATCAAACCCTATGGCACTTATTTTTGCCTGGTCCGGGTGTCTCAGGAAACGTGGAGAACTTGATAAAACACCAGAGGTTGTAGATTTTGCAAAGAAACTTGAAGATGCATCACTTGAGACCATCGAAAGCGGAATTATGACTGGTGATTTGTTGAGAGTTGCATCTCCTTCGCCAAAAAACAAACAGGTATATACTGAAGAATTCATTGATGCTATTGCGAAGAATCTTCAGAAAAAAATGTAAAGAAATAAAGGAGGATATTTATGGCACAGAAAGCAATTCGTGAGGCTGACGGGAAAAAAATGATCGCCCGCTTACTGAAAGAATATACGAACGGGAAATATACTGTCGAAGATCGTTTTCTTACGATTGGGCCTGATACAGATTTTAAACAATTACCGACGACATATAAATGGCTCATGAAAGAAAAACTCGTTGTGAAACCTGATCAGCTTATCAAACGGCGGGGAAAAAACAAACTTCTTTTATTGAATGCAGACTGGAAAGACATTGAAAAATGGGTCAAAGAACGCATGAGCAAACCAGTGACGATGGGAACGGTTACCGGTATTCTTGATCATTTTATTGTTGAGCCGTTCATTGTCCATAAAGAAACAGATGAGTATTATCTTGCAATCGTCTCCAATAAAGATGGTGATGAAATTTTGTTTCATCATGAGGGGGGAATCAATGTTGGTGACATTGACACAAAAGCGGTTCGTCTCATGGTTTCTGTTGGTGAACAACCGACCGCTTCTGACATCGAAAAAAAACTGCTCGGAAAAGTCCCTAGTGACCGGCAATCTCTCATTGCAGGGTTCATTGAAGGCATGTACAAATTCTATGCAGATCTTAACTATGCTTACCTGGAAATAAACCCGTTTGTCGTCAAAGATAATAAAATCTTTCCGTTGGATCTTGCAGCAAAACTTGATGATACCGCTGAGTTTGTCAGCGGAAAAAAATGGGGTGGTATAAAGTTTCCTTCACCGTTTGGCAGGATTCTTTCAAAAGAGGAAGCGTTCATCGAAGATCTTGATTCAAAGACCGGTGCATCATTGAAACTCACGGTCATTAATCCTGAGGGAAGGATCTGGACGATGGTTGCTGGTGGCGGCGCCTCAGTCATTTATGCAGATACAATCACGGATCTTGGCGGTATGAATGAAATGGCAAATTATGGGGAATACTCAGGTGATCCTAACGAAGAATTCACGTATCTGTACGCAAAAACGATTCTTGATCTTATGACCAGGAAGAAACATCCGAATGGCAAAGTCTTGATTATAGGTGGCGGGATAGCAAATTTCACAGATGTTGCAAACACCTTTAAAGGCATTGTTCGCGCAATTAAAGAATACCAAACAAAACTTCGGGAGAACAATATTCGTATCTTTGTGCGCAGGGGTGGACCTAACTACAAAGAAGGACTGAAAATCATGCGAGAACTGGGAAATGAAGTAGGTGTTCATATCGAAGTCTTCGGACCTGAAACACATATGACAAAAATTGTTCCCATGGCAATGAATACACTGAAAGGAGGAAAATAGGTATGGCTGCTGATAAAAAAGATTATTTGTTATTTACAAAAGATACACAGTCCTTCATCTACAACATGCAGACCAATGCCGTGCAGCGTATGCTTGATTTTGATTACGTTGCAGGAAGAAAAACTCCGTCAGTTG
>CAIYYQ010000166.1 GCA_903930505.1 Methanobacteriota archaeon | reverse complement strand
GTATACGTCGTATTCATATTCGCGCTCCAATTCCCAAACTCAAGTCCAATCTTTGCATTCGAACCATTATCACCACTGACCCGAAGCACACGCAGTCCATCAGCACTTGAATTGTCAGAACCCACAAAACGAATGTCTGCATTACTCGGATGAACGATTGCATACTGAAACGAAACTTTGGTTGTTGCATATTGCGTCGCAAACAATGTACTCAGTAAAACTATCAGTATGCCAACTACGAGGAATTCTCTTTTCAGGTGCAACCCATCCTATGACTCAAATTAATATGCAGATAGATATCCCGATGAAATAAATAAACATATCGTTGAATTCGAACGCAAAAAAATACATATAAAAAGTTGTAATCGAAATAGTTTAGGTCTTTTTTCTAAAAAAACGATCCTTTATTTCAATATCTCAACAGTCTTTTTATCCGTATCAATTACAACAGTATCTCCATCATGAATCTTTTCAATATCCACGTGATCCACGCAGGGAATATCAGCGAGAATCGCACCTGTAGCGACAATCGTTTCTGTTTCTTTGTTTATAATCGCTTTCGGGGCGACACCGTTTTTCTTCAACCCATAAATCACATAGGATCCAACTGTAGATCCTTTTCCGCAGGGAAATACCAAGATTTTATCTTTTACGCTTTTTCCTTCAAGCGGGCTTCCTTTTTCGATCACGGTCCCGGTTTTGATGTCAACGCAACCATAGAAACCCATGGGTTCTTTAGAAACCAACGCTATTCCTTTTATTTTGCCTGGCGATATGACTCGGGCGTTCATCAGCTCACCTTCTCAATCAAGCTATCAACATCTGCAAAAACCACTTGTTGTTTACAGAACCCAGGCATATAACTTGCTGCTTTTCCCGAGTTTACCCCAGTCGTCTTATATCCCATGTTTTCAATTGGGGACACGACCATGCAGGTATCTGCAACAATCTGCCCACCTGCTTTTTCAATGATCTGTGTAAAACCCATCCGGTCTGCTGCTTCTTTCATTACTCGTGAGGTACACACCCATAATGGTTTCTTCAGTTTTTTGCCTTTGAGTTTTTCTGCAACTGTTGCGATCTCACGCAGTGATGCATGAGGACACCCCAGGATCACGATATCAGGCTGTTTACCCGTGTTGAGTTTCTCGTAGGTTTCTTTGAGTTCTTTTTTCCCAAACGTAATCGTTTCAAGGTTTTCTTTTTTGATTAGATCAGCTTCTGGTGTTAGTCCATTAACATGATACAATCCAACGGCACCGGAGGCAGCCATCGCAGCACCCAACGCTTTTAACTGATCCGTGTCTGCGTCTTTTATTCCAGTAAAATATGGGGTTTTATCTTTGACCTGTTTACCAACGAAATATCCTAGCGCACCAAAATCAGAAGAAAACGTAAGATCAACTTCCACCTTGATATGATAATGAGGCTGTCGGTTTTCCCAGAGATGAAAACCATAGTTTGGTGTCCGTCCAAGTAATGCAGCAGCAAGCGCAGAAGGGCCTCCTTCGCGGTTGGTTCGTGCACCAATCACCGAGTTTGCAAAAGAGACCGCTGAGGACTCTGACCAGGCGATATGCTCACGAAAACGCGGGAGGTTTCCTGCTAGATACGGCGTACAGGTAGCGGTGACAATGACTCCCATCTGTTTGAATGCATTCATGATTCGAAGCTGGTTTTTTGCAAACTGTTTGGGAAAACCGAGTTTCTCCCAGTTTTCAAGATCCATCCCTGCAGGATTAAGAAAAGTGAGAACCTTTACTTTTGCACCTTGTTTTGCGATATCTTCAAGAAACTCAGTACCAGGATCAGCGATTGATTTATAGGAGACGCCAGCGACTTGGACTGAGCCGACAGGGATCATTTTATCAGCGCCGTAGATTTCCCCAAGTCGAACAAGAAGTCTGAACATGCGTTGAGAAACTTCACCTTCTTCGCCAGCAAGGATCTTTTCTTCTTCTTTAGTGAGATACATACATTTGTCCCCCGTTTGCGCATCAGTTATCTTCTGATTGTATTTTAGTGTTATTGTCCATGAACAACAAATGTTTATTTACCAACAGGGACAAGAAGAAGCGGTATCTGGTTGTCGTTTAATTTCAACAGGGTCTGTAATGCACTTGTGTTTGTGGGAAAAACAATGGTTCCTTTGAGATTCCATGCGGTTGCCTCAAGAAGAATATTATGCGCAGAGGCGCCTGCCTCGTAATACCATAGCCAACGCACATTCTCAGCAGAGACGTCATCGTATGTTTTTTTCGTCTGCTTCACATCAAGAACGGAAATAATAGTCACTGGGGCAGATGCAAGATATGATGCTGATGCTCGGGCGACAACATCTCGTTTATCTCCATTAACAATTTTTAGTAAACCGGTCGTCACCGGTAAAAACCAGATACCACGCAACAGCCCATACAGTGGGTTGTAGATGTTAGGAATATACCGATACACACCAGTCTCATTTACCATGTAGATCAACAGCGGATAATATCCATGGGCACTGGGAACAGTTCGATGTCGTTTCACCGGGTTGTTATCTGATTCGCTGTTGTCATAATAATTGGAGTATCCATACGACGACCAGACAAGCTGTGTTTGTTGCTGTTTTGAAAGCGACGCATTCGCCCATGATGTCGTCTCATTTTGTTTCTCTATTGCAGCGCTTAGTGTCATCTCTGATTTTTGAATGCGAGGAAGAAATGAGAACCGCCAGGGGAGATTCACAAAGTTGTAGGGTTTTACTGGATGACCCAGCGGCATGATGATCAACCCAATGTGGTTCGAGGGAAGGCTGAGGTTTTCCAGTGGTGATGGTCGTTCCCCTGTTACGACAGTTCCAAGATTCAGAGCGTGCCATAAACTGGATGTTCTGCCCGATTTCCCCGAGCTCAGCAGCCCCATAGTTTTGATCGCTGTTGATACTCATATTCCAGACAAGACCAAGTTGAATAGGTGCCTTATATTGCCATCCAACAACATCTCGATAATCGCCTTGTTTGTAGAAGACAAGGGAATGATTCTGCGGGTTATAGGTGTATACCGCATCTTCTTTTAACACATAAATGATCCCTGCATAGACATTGTTCATACCAGGAACTGTTCTGTTTCCATCCGCTCGAAGTCCATATGCTGCCCAAAGAATTGTTGAAAGATCCTGATCCGTGACTGGCTCAACAGTATAGTTTCGTACAGACATCCGCCGGAACATTGATTCCTCCAATATCATATCAACATTCCCAGGCGGTGGAAGAGGATACTCTGTTTGAGGTGATGCTTTGATCGCTGACATCACGGTAAGACTGAAAAAAATAAAGATGATACCGAGAACCATGATTTTTTGAAACAACATATTTTTCATTGTACCCCCCTCAGTAGCTTACACTTTTTCTTGAATCGCCAATAAAGAACATTATATTGTGAGTCATCTGCTTGTAAAATGAATTCTCTGCAATATTTTATGTTGCAGAGAAATGCCTTTCCATTGAAATACTGGAAATGTACTCAT
>CAIYYQ010000165.1 GCA_903930505.1 Methanobacteriota archaeon | reverse complement strand
TATTGCAAGCCATGCTTGGACAACTGCAGGAATTAAAAACATAAAAGTAAAAGCAAGGGATATTCGTGGTACAGAAAACGTTACTTGGTCCAATGTATTTTCTGTATGGATCTTATCAGAAGAACCTAATACACACCATTATCCTCCATTAACACCACATAAACCAGATTGCAACTCCACAGGTAAAATCGAAGAAAATATTAATTTCACAACAAACTCAACAGATCCCGATGGTACCGGTATTCGATATGTTTGGGACTGGAATGATTCATCTCCTTTGCAGTGGGTCCCTGAAACAAGTTATATTCCATCAGGTCAAAACTGCACAGTGTCGCATATCTTTACTTCTGCAGGTATCTATAATGTTAAGGTAAAAGCAGTAGATATCGATTGGGAAGAAAGCGGATGGTCGGCCACTGCAAGCATCACTATCACCTCAGATAATAACCCCCCAAGTATTCCAGTTCTTTCCGGGTCCTCGGAAGGTGCTGTCAATAAGTCGTATTCATTTACCGCTGTTTCGGCCGATCCAGAAGGCGATCATATCTCATACTACTTTGACTGGGGTGATGGTACCTCCAGTGGATGGACAACTAGTTATGCTTCAGGTGCAACGGTATCTGTATCCCATAGTTGGAATGCTACTGGATCCTATAATATCAAGGTGAAAGCAAAAGATGAACATGGTCTTGAAGGCGGCTGGTCAAGTGTTAAAACGATTACTATCAGTGCATCAGCAGATCTCACGATCACCGGCATAACAGGTGGACTCAGTGTCAAAGCAACGATTAAAAACGACGGAAGTTTAGTAGCAAACAATATCAACTGGTCGATTACGGTAAAAGGCTCACGGCTTCTCAGTAAAATCAATGTTGCAGTAAATGGTACGATTGATAGTCTTGCCGTTGGATCCGATATCGTAGTAAAAACATCATTAGTGAAAGGATTCGGAAAAGTATCAATCAAAGTGTCTGTTGATGGTGTTAGTATAGCATCGACATCAAAGACGGTTGATGGGTTCGTCTTCGGGTTCTTTGTAATCGTCGCGAAATAAGAACCCTCTCTTATTTCTCTTTTTTTAATTCTTTTTTTTCATCTTGTTTTCCTTGTAGTTATCGTTGAGGACAGTAGAGTTTTATCACATTATTTATCATGCTTAAGAGTCTCAATATATTTGTGTGGTTTTATTCGAATTTTTCCGAATGTTCGAAGACTGTTCTATAAACTATTTAAATAATTAAATATAAGTAAGTATTATAATAATTGTTGTTTGGGTGGTGCTCAAACAATTAAAAAATAGAAATGAAAAAAATAAAGGATGTGAATAAAAGATGAAGAAAAACCCTTTATTGATACATATGAATGTTGGTTTAGCAATTGCAGTTATCTTAACTTTTCTTACACCGACTACTGCAATTATGAATAATTTAACGCCTGTTGAGAACCCGACATCTCAAACGTCTCAATATATGCTTACAATGGAACAGGCTAAAGAAATGATTCAATCCCATAAAGTCCTTTTAGTACAGGTAGAAGATCAGGATAACCCTGGAACGTTCCTCCCTGGTGCGATGGGAGTTTCTTTACCTGAACTTGGATGTAGTGATTGTCTTGAAAACGCGCTACGCCAGTATACTCAGCTTATTGTCTATTCATCAAGGGATGATCTGCGTACACAAGCATCTGATATTTTACGGAAAGATGGGTACACGGTGTATGAACTCATTGATGTTGGGGACGCTCTTCCAACTGAAGAAAACGGATATCTCTCAAAGGATAAAGTTATTCAACAAATTGATAAAAGCCTTGCAGAAAAAGTTCCGGTGTTTTTATTTTTCTTTGCTGAATGGTGCGGATACTGTAAGCGAGAGAGACCGATTTACGAGAAATTAAAAATAGACTATGATGGGAAGATTGTTTTCCTTGATATTAACGCGGAAAAAAATACAGAGCTCTCTGACATGTTTGGTGTCAGTGGGTTTCCTACAATGTTTCTGATTACTGGCAAAGATAAAGATGGATATGTGAAAGAAAAGTATGTTGGATTTAATAGCGAGATACTGCTAAAAGGTGTATTTGATAAAACATTAGGGATAACCAACAAAGATATACCTAACAGCAGTCCAAAAATTGAATTTCATGGATCATCTGAATGGGCTCTTCAAGATATGGATGGCGATGGGATTCAAAATGGAATAGATCCTGATAATGATAATGATGGTATCCCTGATGATAGAGATACAGTGATTAGTCTACCTTCACCTAACCAAGCAGGTCGTGATAGCATTGGTGACGGAATTCTTATTAATCCGATAAAAGAAATTCAAATTGAGAAAAAAACAGTAACGCCAGCACAACGATTGGGTTCACCGGATCAGGATAGTGATTCTGATGGCATCTATGATGATGTTGATAACTGTCGGTATATGCATAACATCCTACAAGAAGACAGTGATGGTAATGGTATCGGTGACGTCTGTGATGTTCTCCCTGCTGACGAGTGTAGTGGTCTTCCTATGGTAGACATTAATGGTGATGGGATCAACGATTTGTGCGATTATCCTTCGGTAAGAAAATTTGAGGTGATTATGGATGATCTCCTTGGGCTTGTTATCTCGAATCCGGATCCGCAGGGATATCATAATCAGATTATTTCATTGTTGGAAGAAAGCGTGGTAAAGGAAATCAGTTATCAGAGTCAAACGGTGCATGAGATCATATTTTTCGATCCTGATTTTATTAGTCTTAGAGCAGATGCTCAGTACTTTTTTGATAAGCAGACTCAAGCTATCAATCTGATGCAGGCTCACGGACAAGAACTCGGTGTTGCAGCAGAATATAATCAAATATGTCAAAAACTCGCTCAACTTGCTCAAGTTCTTACGAAGCTTTTACCAGCAGCAATTGAAGTAGATCCTATAGAATTTGTTGATAGTGATGATACCATAACTTTTAATATACAATTGAATACTGCTCGTTCAACTTCAGATCAAGCTGATGTTCAGTTACAAGCAGGGAACTGGGCAGTAGCAGAAGGACTCTACGAACAGTCATATCTGGAGATGAGCCAAGCATTAGAGGTTTATTCTGCTCCAAAGACCTTTATGGTTGGACCCGCTGGTGGAACTATCTATAGCGTTGATGGATCATTAATAATGACAATTCCTGCGGGAGCACTGAGAGACACTGTTGATTTCTCTATCTCCATGCCAAAGTGGGAGGACGTCTATTGGCAGCATCCCGACGTTCAGTTACCGCCAGTAACAAACGTCTACATTATTACACCGCAGGATTATCCTTTTGCTTCTCCGGTAACGGTATCGCTCTTCTTTAATGATGTATCCGTGAACACAACAGAAGATACAGTGAAACTTCTTTTTTTCAATGTTGACGATGGAGTCATTCAGAATGTATTTGATGCCAGTTTAAACACTGAAACTTCGATTATGACTGCGCAGATACAGCAAACTCCTTCAAGTGCGATTGCAGGTGCACCATATAGTGTTCGAGGACGGCCTGGTGGAAAAAGCCTTACGTGTGTAGAAGGACCTGGTTGTCTTGGAATTAATGCTTGTTATCCTAATAGTAACGATGATCCTATCCATGGTAATCCTATGGGAATTTATGGTTTTACAAGTGGGCATCACCTCTGTGGGCAAATGATAATCACTGCCCCGCCCCTTTCCCTCCCGCTCATCACACAACAGGAGGTCTATGTAAGTCAGGTATCTTTAGAACGGGTTGTTAAATGGACACGGTCGAATAGTTGCACATTTATAATTTCAGCAGTAACTGCTGGTGGTGGTATAGCTGCAGCAGCAAAGATTGGTATACTAACTCTTTCTGGTGGTTGGGTTATACCGGTTACTGGGCTTGCTGCAGGAACGATATGTTCGGTAGGCAGTATGTTTACAGCTGATATTTTTGCTTGTATAAATGAACTCCTCCCGGGGTACAACTGTAATGAGAGAGATTCTTGTAACACTCAAGACGGAAGCATTCCTGATATTGGCAGGGTATGGACTGGTATGGAGGCTGCAGATTATGTTTGTAATCGTGGTGCTGCTGCACAATATAAAAAGTATGAACCTATGCAAGGAGGATTCACACCTGATGAAGTAGATTGGACCGAGTATTGGTGTCCAATAAATGAATATGTATATACTGATTGTGTTCCTCTTTTTGGGACTAAATGTGGCCCTATAAGTGACAGTGATTGTACACATACATCTCGATATATTGATTCTGCTGATTATTATCTGTATCCTGAGGATATTAGCATTTTTGGAAACCCGACGAATCCTCCATGTAGAAAAGGTGAAAACAAAATTGATTATCCAACTACGGATATATTATACCGTGGACTCTGCCAGGAGTATTTAGAACATGGTAGTGGTGGTCAATTTAATGCTGTAACAAAGTATTGCGATGGTGGAATATTATATACCGGAGGACAAAACTGCCAGACAAAATACAATAACCAAGTATTTGCAGAAAGACAATATCTTGGGGGATCACTTCAGGAAATTACTGGTTATAAACCCTATTGTGAACTCACAGATAAAACACCTAAAGCGATATGTGGCGGCCATTGTTCACGTTCACCATCAAAATCAAATAGCCCACCTAATAGCCCAGCTTCTGGAGATGATTCACAAGGAGGAGGTTCTTTTTTCATGCCGTCTCTGGAAATTCTTTTCTTTCATGGTAGCAGTACTCAGCAATCTCAACTTATTCCTTCTGGTCGTGGTCAACTACTACCGGAACAACAACTATCGTTGTACACTGATAGCCCCTGCGAAATAGATTCGATAACTGGCTGTCCGCGTTGCTCAAAATGTTTTATATATGTTCCAGTTTAGCGATATCACATAATTCCATCATCTTCTATGATAATTCTGTCATGGAAGAACCTCTTTCTCTTTTTTCCCAATGACACATTGATCCGTGTTGCAATCCTTTTTCGTCGCATAATCAATGTGAACTCCACTAACAGCAACAACCGTAACATTGTATTTTTTACATGCAGCCACGAACCACCGCCAAGCTATCATTGTGCGTTTTTCTGCATCTCCAACCAAATTAAAAAACCCGCAAAACCCGGTATTTCCCATCGCTGTCACCTGAAACACCCTTCGTTGACCAAAAAAACAGGCTCTCTCTTAACCCTTGCTTTCCAGAAGAAAAACAGTTCCCATCCGTATCACTTTCTGATTTCCCAAGTATGCCACCTAAAAACTGCCTCGTTGATTGCATGTCCTTCAAGACAAATTTCCCGTCCGTGTCACCTAGGATATTTCCCGTTTGTGTCACTTTGGGTTTCCCATCCGTATCACTTTTGATTTCCCATTTTTGTCACCCATTATGTTCTGCGAACGACGTTTAGTATCTTCTGGCTTGACAGTACACCAGGCGAATAGTACAACTAAAAAGATGAGAAGGATATATTCTTGTTGGTTTATAGTATTGAAAGGGTTTTGAAATAAGTTTTCGTATGTTTATTCGAAGACTGTTCTATAAACTATTTAAACAAGTACAAAATAAATAAAGCATAACAAAAGTATGGAATAGCACTCTGCATAACCCTGGTGAGGAAAACATAAAATAAAAAATATCTCTTTCATACAAGAAATCCTCTCAAGCAAAACTATATGCACAACAATTAGGGTTAAAAAAAAGAATCCTTGTGGTGGACCACTATATGATAAAAAAAATAACAACAGTTGGATTAGCTGCTTTGTTTTTTACCTTAATAATTATTCCAGTAGCTGGACAAGATAGTTGGCCGATGTACCATCACGGTTTCCTCATCGGTGGTCGATTGTTGATTAATTTTCCGAGGGAGTGATGATCAATGAAAGAGATACGAACTATGAGAATAATAAAATTGATAAGCATAAACATATGCATGGTGTTGCTTGCGACGACGATATTCAGCGGATTTGCTTCTGCGGCAAATAGCCCACCACCGACACCGGGTGCTCCCCAGGGACCGACAACCGGACAGACGTTACATTTATTGTATTTTACTTCTACATCGGTAATTGATCCTGATGGCGACAATGTATATTACATGTTTGATTGGGGCGATGGCAGTCAGAGTGGTTGGATGGGTCCATATCCACCTGAGGATTCTGCCTCTGATTCACACGGATGGAGTAATCCTGGAACCTATTTGGTGAAAGCTAAGGCAAAAGACGTCTATGATGCAGAGAGTGATTGGTCACCGGCATTAACTGTGACAATCCCGAATCAGCTATCACCGACACCGTACGCTCCCACCGGACCAACAACCGGAATAACATTGCATTCTGCTAGTTATGTTATGAGGGTGGCCATATCCACTAATGCGGACTATCGATTTGACTGGGATGCTTCTGGTGCACACAATTATAGTGTATGGTCTCAACAATTGAGTTCATCGCATGTGTGGAGTACTCCAGGAGTATATATGGTGAAAGCACAGGCAAAAAATAGTATAGGCGCAGAGAGTGATTGGTCACCGGCGTTAACCGTGACAATCACCCCGAATCATCCACCAGCAGCACCGAATGCTCCTACTGGACCGACAAATACCCAAGTAACATTACCATATACGTATTCCACTCAATCGGTGGCCGATCCTGATGGTGACCCAGTGTATTATCAGTTTGACTGGAACGCCTCAGGCACACACGAGTACAGCGATTGGATATATTATTATAATACACCGCAAATCAACATCAGTCATATATGGTACCACGTAGGAGTATACACCGTAAAGGTGAAAGCAAAAGATAGCGTTGGTACGGAGACCGATTGGTCAGTAGGTTTAAGTGTAACGACCCAGCCCTACGTTACGGTAGATGGGCCAACTGAAGGACATGTTGGTACCACGTATACGTTTACCGCTGCTGGGTACGCAAATAACAGCTCTGCCATCCAGTATTTCCTTGACTGGGGTGACGGAAACACAAGTGGCTGGTTAGGACCATACACCTCAGGACAATTAGTTTCAGCGACATACTCGTGGTCAACGCGAGGCACATACCAAGTGAAAGTTAAAGCCAAGGATTATTACGGTGCGGAAAGCAGCTGGTCTCAAACATTGCCTGTTGTTATTACTGGTCAACCAGCGGAAACACCGTTAGAGATCGTTGTTGCCTCATCGGTTCTTGCAAAACACAGTTTTATTATCACGGTCACCGCGGATGATGTTGCTGTTGCTTTGGCATCTGTCACGTTTAACGGGGAAACGCAAACTACGGATTCCTCAGGGCAGGTGACGTTCACTGCTCCGGAGACAACTGGAAGTTATCTTGTACTTGCTTCGAAAAGCGGGTATCAAAGTGCATCAGAAATGGTTACCGTGTTATCAACTGGGGAGAATACGCAAGAAGGGTTATTGTATGGATTGATTACCGATGACGCAAAAAAACCGTTAAGTGGCGTAAGCATTTGTGCGATCAACGCAGAAACCGGTACTACCGTAAAATGTGTAGCAACGGATGCAAAAGGAGATTATATGATTTCAATTCCTATGGGGTCATATACAATTATTGCAAATAAACAAGGATATGAGCCTAGCACCAAATTAAATCAAAATGTACAGCTAAATCTTGCTATAGAGGTTAATTTCCGGCTTTCCCAAAAACAAGAAGCCCCAACAGATGATACCACAAAATCATTTATCGAAGACGCAATTAGTACGAAAATACAGCTTGGAGAAATCGGAGCGAAAGCGAATGTGATATCATCAGAGGAGCATACAATTTCTTCTTACATTGAAGGATTGAATCTTGACGTGAACTCCGCAGAGGAAACCGTGCGATTCACCGTAAATGCACCAAATGGAACCCAAGGAACTATTCTTGTGTTCCATATCGGAGAAGGCGTATTGTCAGATTTAAATAACGTGATTCTCACATACGATAACGCTTCGATTACAGAGGAAAACGATGTTGCAGCATTTTTCGACATGCACAACAGCACCGATCCTGCATGGCTCCGGGTAGCAACCAACTCCGGGTTGTACATCTTTGTCCGTGTTCCGCATTTCAGCACGCATACGATCACGATCTCCTCCGTTGTTGGTGCGTTCGGCGGACCAAATGCGATCCTCTTTTACTTGGCCATTGCCGTGATTGTTGCATTATTGTTTATCGGTTCTGGCGAGATTACCAAACGACTATAAGGTGATTTTTATATTCTCGTTATGTATTTCTCTTTACGAGATGTGGTGTTGTGATGGAGACGATAACGATAGATGTTGTTTTAAACGCAAGTATCACTGTGATATCACTGGGGATGTTCATTGTATCTGTTCTGAGTTATCGAAAATTTAAAAACATGAAACTTTTATTTGTCAGTTTGGCGTTCTTTGTATTTTTTCTGAAAGGACTCATAGAAAGTCTGAGTTTGTTTACCAAGGAAATTGCAGTGATTGATTCAAGTGTTACTCTGAAACTTTTTGATTTGTGTATCTTGATGTTGTTGTTTGTGGCCACGCTGAAGAGATAGGTGGTATGAAGGAAGTTCTGGATTTAGAAATACGACGGTCGATCTACAACCTTATTGAAAAAAACCCTGGGTTGCATGCGCGGAAAATCGCGGAGATTCTTTCTCTGAGCGGACAGTTGACTGATTATCATTTGTTATTCATGGAACGAAGCAGCATTATCACCTCAGTAAAAGATGAGGGATATCGACGGTATTATATCAAGGGAGCGATGGGGGCAGGTGATCGAAAACGGATTGCCATCTTACGGCGAGAAACCCCGCTTAAAATCGTCTTGTTTTTGTTAGATCATCCGAATTCCTTGTTTAAAGAGATTCTGGAACATGTGAGTATTGTCAAATCTACGCTTTCGTATCATCTTGATAAATTAATGAAATGCAGGATCGTTTCCGCAACTCCTATGGGAAATGAAACCAGATACGCGGTGGAAAATGAACAAGAGCTCGTTGATTTCCTCATCCGGTATAAGCCCTATTCGCGGATTGAAAACCTGAAAGATACTTGGGTTGATCTCAAATGGCCTGGCAAATAAAAATGTTTCTTCCTTAAAATCGCTTTCTGCTGTTCCTCGGTAAACTCTTCGGTCTTATTGTTGCTCATATCTGCTCCAGAACCTGCAACATGGATCGTTTTCGAAACCCTGAGGATTTTCGTCTGCAAATCTTCTTCATCGTTTCTTACCACGCCGTATTTACAGTCGCAATAATACTATCGTTTTACATCTCATTTTTCTCTCGTTATATGTTGTGAAAAAATATAGGTTTTTTTTAACCGAAAGGTCTAAAAACTTTGATTCGTTTGGTGTCGTCCCCGGGTTTTTTGCTTCCGTTGGGCTTGTAGCTCAGCTAGGCTAGAGCAATCGGCTCTTAACCGATTGGCCAAGGGTTCAAATCCCTTCAAGCCCGCCTCATTTTTTTTTCTTCCGTTGTTTATACATAAATATAACAGGAAACAGAAGGGCGGTAATCACAACGATCCCTATGAGAATAAACAAGGCCTCACTTTGGTATATGAACGCAAAGTAAACATAGAACATCATTACTGCAAGAAAGATGATATACATCGACCAGAAGATAAGAGGGGTCTCTTCTTCAGCTGAATAGATTTTTTTCCAAATGCTTGGATTCATTCAACTCTGAATCTTTTCTTTATCTCTTAAACATTGCGAGACGTGTTTGGTTTCAGGTACCTTTTAAAACCACCAAATGATTTCATCCATTGGCAGAACAACATGGTGGTGTAATGTATTAAGAAGAAATGCCCGGAATGTCAATCAAAAGCGGTTCGGTTATATGAAAGTAAAAGTACAGATGGGAAACGTGGGTGGATACCGGTGGCATGGCAGTGCACCGAATGTG
Source organism: Methanobacteriota archaeon (assembly GCA_903930505.1). The sequence continues at coordinate 621 of CAIYYQ010000165.1, read as the reverse complement.
ATTACGTCTACACGGTACGGGCAGATACTTTGATTTATCCAATTGGCGGCGAACAATACAAAGAATCCTATAAGGGCGCTTGTCCGAAATGCGATCTGAAGTTGAAGCGGGTTTTTATCCATAAAAACCCTATGTACGGAAAACAACAGTTTCTCTCTGTAGGTTGGTACTGTACCAGATGTAAATATGTGTGGTTGGATACAAAAAAAGAGAAAAAAATAATGAAAACGATGATCCCATGTTTTTTCATGTGTCAATAATATTGTATTGCTCGAAACTTAGGATGAATGTCCTCATAAACTATTAAATATAACTAGCTATTTAGGGGGACACATTTGACAACTCAGAGGAAAACAGAATGAAACGGAGTTCACGAGACTGGAAGAAAAGAAGGAAAATGCGCTGGAAATGGCGAAAGAAACGTATGCGACGTGAAAAAAGAGCACGAAGAGCACGAAATAAGTAAGGTCACATCCGGGAGCATAGTGTAACCCGGCATCATTGCGGGCTCCAGTTACGGGTATGATTAGAAGAGGGTCATCTGATTCGTGATGATTAACTGGAGCGATGACCTGAGAAGAGACCCGCCGATCTGGGTTCAAATCCCAGTGCTCCCACTGC
>CAIYYQ010000164.1 GCA_903930505.1 Methanobacteriota archaeon | reverse complement strand
TACCTTCATATCCAATTGTTAAATGATAAAATTAAATTCATTATTGACTGCTAACGGTCCAACAACTCTGAGCGTATGATCCCCAGCGGCGAGGATTGTGTTAATGTAAAGTTCTGTCACATTAGACACCGATAATGTATTATTTCCGAAATAGTATTTCTCAATTGCGATGATGTCCCCGTCGATAAAAACCTGAAATGTTTCATTGGTGGTTGACAGTTTTTTTCCTCCAATGTTTTTCATGTAGAAGATATAGTAATCCCCTGGTTTTGGAATATTAACCGGGTCATTGATTATGGCGAAATCAGTGTCGAGTTGCTCTTGTACGCGATCTCCACGATCTGAGAGACTAGTGGTTACGTTCATGGTGGCAGCAATGAATATACCTGAAACTATTCCGGCGATGATGACTGCAGAAATAAAGAAAATGAGATGTGTTCCAGTGAGACTAAAGCCCATGGCAATCCCTCATGGTATCACATACTCCGTATAATCTGATATTCCATTGCCTGCAACCACTTTCACCCGTTTTGATTCTGTGCCAGGTACATTTACAATTGTGAAATAGACAATACACTCTGGGTAGAGATACGAGTGAGAACTTGTGAATGGCTGTTTTGTTCCATTCAGCAGAATAACGAAATCATTTGTTTCCAATGTGGTACTTCCCGTATTTTTTATTGTTATATTGTAATCGTAGTAAGGTTCGTTCTCTTGTGTAGTGATAGATGTAATATTGATATTGGTGTGAACTTGATCGATCATTCTATTTTTCAGCTCATCGTATGAGTCATTGATTCCTCTCATTGTAGGAAAAAGACTTCCTGTTACAATCTCAAGTGCGATGAAGAGTGCGACCGCGATTACAGCGGCTGAGGCTGTAAGTGAAAAACCCATATGAGACTACCCCCTATTGGTAGATATGAACATATCCTGCAATTTCCCCTCACTGTTTTAGTGATATGATATTTTGGTACTGTGAACGAAATTTATAAGGTTTTATTTAAACTGATACATATTCAGGCTTTTTGCGATTTTTTCCATTTCACGATCGATTTTACTCATAAATCGCTCATCAAACTGCCTGCCTTTCAGCTTCTGAATGAACAGGAACGATTGAATATGGTCTTTTGTAGGAAGATTATACGAGTCCCGTCTGATCGTTTCTGTTGATGTGCGATCTTCAACTATTCCTTTTGAATATTCAATTAAATCCAGGCGAATATCTTCAGAGATCCACCCGATGTCCACGTAGTAACTCAGAATATCTGGGAGATGAATTTTTCCTACGCGATCAGCCATATACTGAATCCATTTCATGAGAACGATGATGCTTTCAGGGTCATTAGAAATCTCAAGTAGCGGCTGCATTTCTTCTTGTATGGATATTGTTGGGGAATCGTATCCATCTATAGGTATGTCTTTTGTTGACGAAAATTTTCCAGATAATCCTCGTTTCCTATCAGACTGATTTTTCTCAAGCGTATTTAATCGATTCTTTACTTGTTCAAGGGAATCTACAAGACGTTTCATATCAGTTGTCTGTGTTTCAGGTGCTGTCTGAGGTTTTAGGTCTTTATTTGCGCCCCCGTTTGTAATTCCACGACCGTTTAGCACACCATTGATTTTTTCGACTAAACTATTGAGTTGTTCTCTTGTTATTTTAACATTTTTCTCTTTTAATTTTTTTCCAAGTTTATCGGCAATTATTGAAGGTAACCGGTTATTTGTAACACATGCAGAGAGCTCCTGATCAAGTTCTGCATTTTCAAGTAATTTCTTTTCACGTCCATCTAGATTTCCCATGTGTATCATCTACCTCATCATATGTTTATAACAGATTCTTTATCTGTTCAAACTCATGATGAATTCATCAATCAGAGTATCCATCTTCTGATCATAAAGGAGATTTGTTAACGCCGTATTAAGGATTTCGTCTAAAGCATCTGCAGATAAAACATTTTCGTTGAAACCGCAGATCATCTGCGTTTGTTCTGGTGGTTTAGGTTCTTCAGTTTTATCAATCGGTTTCTCCACTGGAACTTCTGTTTTTGCTTGCAGCTCTGTTGATTTCTTTGCGAGAAGTTCTTTTGCTAATGCCTCTGCACCGGTTTTTGTCGACAACTGATTTTCCTTGTCGGTCATAGATGTTTCCTCAGACGGTTTAGGTTCATCTGGTTTCTGATCGTTTGTTTTTTTAACAGTATCTTGAGGATTACCTTCTAAATCACCTATTCGTGTTTTTAATTCATCAATTTCCTTTGTGAAGGTTTCCAATGCTTCAATTCGTTTTTTTGTAACCTTTGATAAACCGACAAAAGGATTCATTTGTTCAGAGACAATTTCATATAGACTTACAAGATCATCCAGATCCTTTGAGAGGCTGTCGAGTTTTTCTGTTACCTTGGTAACATCTTCCTGGTTTTTCTTTATTTGAAAATCAAAATCCTTCATGTTTTGGAGGATCGTGCGTTTCATCTCAAGATCTTCTCGAGATGAAGTGGCGGCTGTTGCACCAGCAGCTTTTGCTTCAGGGGTATCGATCGCATCTGTGAGATTATCAAGTTTTACTTCGGAAGATTTTTTTGTCCCTGGTTCAGTTTTTTTACTTGGTGCTTCCTGTGGTTTTTCGTCTTTTTTATTTTCAGCTGAATCAAATTTAATCACTTTTCGGATATCTTCTACTTTTTGCTTAACCGGTTCCGGCTCTTTTTTTATCGGTTGAACAGCTACTTCAGGAGTAGCTGGAGTAGAAGTAGAATCATCAGGAGTCTTTGCCGACTCATCTTTTCCCAGTTTCAACTTTATTTATACCCCTCCGTTAGCACCCTCTTTGGTGAAATCCCGTGCATAACAACTATAATCTTATATTTATACTTTTACCTCTGATTTACGTGTTTTTTGAAGTGTTCTTTTTGATGTTTTAACCGTTGTTTTCACAAATGTTGAATGAGACTATCTAGTGCGTTTTCCCGTTTTGGTATTTTGTCTGGATATATTTATATATTATGATAAACAGAGTATACGTAATACATTGAATAAGAAATGGACCATATCATCAGGGAATTGTGAAATGTATGGCAAAAAAGAAAAATGCTGATATCCTGCGACGAGTACTTTTAACACTTATTACCATAGCGGGCAG
>CAIYYQ010000163.1 GCA_903930505.1 Methanobacteriota archaeon | reverse complement strand
TCTGCGAATGTTTTTATTCTTTCGCATCCGTATGAGTATAGCTCCGGGAAAACTATGCGAAATTTTATGTTTTTTTTTAGAGATAATGATCTAATACGTATGAAGAAACAATCGTTTTTTTTCTAAAAAAGTACAATGTTGAAAAGATAAAGATAACACTAAATATAACTTGGTTTAATGTTGTTTCGCCCAGACGTAGTGTCGTAATTTTGCTGATTCCCCGAATCCGCAGGAGGCACATCGTCGTTTCTGGATGTGAAATGCGTGTTTTCCGCATCGTCTGCAAATCGTATGGGCTCGTTTGCCGCCCATTTTGGATGGCGTTCCTTTCGTCATGGTTCACAACCTCGGTTTTTATGGAGAAATGTAAATGATGTTGTCTCCTCGTAGGATTACGGTTTCGTGTTTTCGTCTTGGTTCTTTGTTTAATGTTTCCTCAGCTTTTTTCAGCACAAGGTTCAGGTGAGGGACATCGTATCCATCGAGGATTCCATGGTATTCTAACCCGCTGCGAAGTCCTACGATGACACGGTTGTTGAGACTCTCATGAAGGATCTTCAGTGGTTTATCCATGGGTATTTCCCCTTTTAGAGGTAGTGGATATAAACATGTTATTTATAAGTATTTGGGCTGATATATCTGGGTGGTGGAAAAGGTTAAAACCCTTTTGAATCATTCGTATGTGTATGTCTGCAAAGATTAAAAATAGACATCTGTTAAAGGAGAAGGAAATCAAAAACCTGATTTATGAGTTGAGTAAAACGTTTCATAGTCATGTGTTTGATACGAATGTATTAGTAGAAACAGGGCTGATTGAACATTTTTCAATGATTCTTGTGAATGGTAGTATTGATTTTTTTATGAAAGACGGGAGAGCGTTTTTTACACTCGCGGGTGTGAATAAATATGCACTTAAAGAGCAATATGTAGTTGTTGATATGGGCGCAATAAAATTTGTAACAAACGGTGCTGATATCATGGGCCCTGGAATTGTTGATGCAGATCCAAATATTAAGGAAGATGATCTGGTCTGGGTTTGTGATGAAAAGTATCGAAAGCCGCTCGCGGTAGGGGTTGCATTAGTATCAGGGGAGGCGATGAGATCAAAGAAAACTGGGAAGGCAGTGAAAAATATTCATTATGTTGGTGATGAGTTGTGGAATCTCATGCGTTTGATCGGGTGATTGACAGCTCCTATTAAAGAAATAGACGTTAAAAAAAAATCTACCTAGTATTTGTGAAATATTCTCACCCTCGTCTATAATTAACATGCGTTAATCTTATATAGAAAGTATCCCATTAGAAGCAGCGGGGGCAAACGATGAAACGAGATATTTTAACGAAAATTGTGATAGCGATTGTGGTTGTTTCTTTTCTTATCCCGTCGGTATCACTCGCTCAGAACATATCTGAGAAAAAACAGGCTGCTGCCATTGAAATAACATTTGGGATACCATATACCATTTCGTTTTCTGAAAAGGACCTTCAATTTCAGAAACTCAACGGTTACGATATCATCCAAATGAATGATATTGGGTTTATCTCACAACCTGGAAAACCCATGCTACCAGTGAAAACGATTCAACTTGCAATTCCTGCAGGGATGAAAGCAACAGCGGTTCAAATTCTTAACATCCAAGAACAATCGATCGCGGGGACCTATACGATTTTCCCTGCGCAACCACCGCAAAAACTTAATACACCTCTTACTGCGGTACCCTTTGTGAAACCCGATACGCGTATCTATCAGTCCAGTACCGCGTATCCATCAAAAGTTGTTGAATTAACCGGGGAAACTGATCTCGCAGGTCAACCGATGGCTATTGTCACTGTGTATCCTGTGCATTACATCCCCACTCAGAAGCAGGTGACGTTGGCAACGTCGATTGAATTTGTGGTCACTGGGGTTGGTGGGTATGTCTGTGGTGATTATCTCTCCAGCCGTATCTCTGCGAGCGGACAAGAGATGTATACCGATATGGTGAAGGAGATGGTAGTGAACCCTGAGGATGTACAACTTCATTCATCAGGCGTTCCACAACCGATGGGTGTTTCACCAGGAACATATTCCTATGTCATCATTACCCCAAGTAGTTGGGTGGGCGCGTTCCAGCCGTTTGCTGACTGGGAGACAAAAAAAGGTATCCCTGCAACGATTGTGACGACAGAGTGGATTTATGCCAGCTATATGGCATCCAACAATGTTGGTAAGATACGCGCGTTTGTTCAAAATGCTGCTGCAACATGGGGTGCAACGTTTTTCCTGCTTGGTGGCGATACAACGTATATCCCTTGTCAGTATACGACGTTTTCTTCAGTTGATCCAGATCCCGTACCAAATGATACATATTATGCGGATTATGATAGCGACTGGACCATTGAAGTGAATGTTGGTCGTGCATCCGTGATAGCAACGGGTACCGGTAACGGTGGCATCGGGAGTTTCATCAACAAAATAATGACCTATGAGAAAAATCCACCATCGACGAACTATACGAAGAAAGCAGCGATGTTTGGTTTTAATCTCGACAGCAGTACCCCTGCGGAACAATGCAAGAGTACCATTGCAAGTTCATATTTATCTGGTTGGACAGTAACAACCGTATATGACAGCCAGGGTGGAAACCACTATACGAATGTCATTGCTGCTCTCAATGCAGGTCAGAACCTCATCAACCATGCGGATCACTCCAATTCAGATTCCATGGGAGTCGGGTATGTGAATCATGGCTGGACTATGGGTAATTCTGATATGGATGCCCTTACGAATGGAAACAAACAGGGTATCTTTTATTCGATGGGCTGCGATCCTTGTTATTATGACGAAGCTACCTGTATTGCTGAGCATTTTGTGAGAAATACGAATGGTGGCGGCGTCGCCTTTATTGGAAACTCTCGCTACGGATGGTACAGCTATGGAAGTTACAATACCTATTCAATGTTGTATGATCAAAAATTCTTCTATTCTCTTTTCACTCAGAATAACTACAAATTAGGGGCAACGTTCTCAGGACATAAAAATGATTATCCGCCGGTTGGTACGGGGGATGATGCGTACTATCAATATATTTGGACGGAGTTAACCCTGCTTGGCGATCCTGAGCTTCCCGTGTGGACAAACAACCCAACAAGTTTAAATGCTACCTATCCCGCCCTACTTCCCATTGGTTCCTCATCCTTCACCGTTCATGTGACTGCTGGTGGCAGCCCTCTGAACCAAGCATATGTCTGTCTATGGAAAGGTACTGAAGTTTACTTAACAGGAAATACAAACAGTGCAGGAGATGCGACTTTTACGGTGAATCCTTCTACAGCGGGTACCATGTATGTGACGGTGACAAAACAAAATTATCTTCCCTATGAAGGAAGCGCAACCGTATGGAGTAACAACCCGCCATACACACCAAGCAACCCAAACCCAAGCAACAGCGCAACAAACATACCTATCAACCAAATTCTCAGCTGGACCGGTGGAGATCCAGACACTGGCGATACAGTAACATATGATGTATATTTCGGCATAAGTACCACCCCACCAAAGGTTTCTTCAAACCAATCTGGGACAACATATAACCCTGGAACCTTAGCATATTTAACACCGTATTATTGGAAGATTGTCGCGTGGGATAATCATGGTGCTTCAGCGAGTGGTCCGGTTTGGAGTTTCACGACTCAGGCGCAACCAGTTCCTCCGGCACCAACGCAAGTTACTGATATTACAGCCTGGCATACATTCGCAGCAGATATTTATAAGGGAATCGGCGGATACCCAGGCAAGTACAACGGACAGTCATATATGTATCAGAGCACCTCCACAGAAACTGGAAGCGACCTGTATTTCACGTTCTTCTGGGGTGACGGCAATAGCACGGTTGTTGGGCCGGTTTCTGGTTCCGCATCTGCAACCCATACATACGGTCACTGGGGTACGTACAGCATAACCGTCACCGTGAAACACGGACTCAGCGGTACACCAAGCGACCCATCAGTTGCACGCTCTGTGAAAATGTACAAAGCTGGTGATGCGAATAGTGATGACATAGTTACGTTCGCGGATATCGATCCATTCGTCGAGGCACTAGGTGGTCATGCGGCCTATGCAACTGCTCATCCAGACAAGTATTGGTTCACTGGAGATTGCCAGTTTGACCACGATGTCACATTTGCTGATATCGATCCGTTCGTTGCGTTGCTTGGAACGTGAGTCAGAAACAAAGCATTTACAAAATCAACTCCGCCATTCTTTCAAGACGCAAAAGAAAGCCAACAGATTGTATTTTTTTGGTTCTGTTGGCCACATTTTTTTCTGTAGACTGTAGTGGGTCTGCCCGAATTTGAATCGGGGTCTCTAGCTCCCAAAGCTAGAAGGATGGGCCAAGCTACCCCACAGACCCAGAGTGTTGGTGCTGAGTAACAAAAGATGCTATTTAAAACTTTTATCGTCTCCTCCTCTCATCTCTAAAAGAAATAGAAACATTGCTGAGAAGCTACATTCTATGAAAAACCTGTTGTCTCAAAAATAAAACCTTGCAAGAATATCTTATTCTTTAGATGGACTCATTTTGGAATGACGTCATTTTGACATTCTGACACGATGAATATATATATTGAAAGTTGAAGAGTATAATGTTGTGATGTGTATGACGAATGGAAAAAAATTTGTGTTGATAGGGTTGGCGGCACTTATGGTGATGACGATTGTAGCACCGGTTCAAGCAGGACTGATTCAAGGGAAAGTCTTACCGGCAAATGTTGCTGAGGTGGAAAAAGCAATACCATTAGGTGATCAAACAGGAAAAACACCGCCAAAACTGCTAGGACAATTAGTGATCTTTTGTAATCAGAAATCAGCGTACAGTTATGATCCAATTACCGTTAAAGTAACAGGTAAACCTACATTACCAAAAGATTTTAAGGGAATGATAACGGTAAAACTTATTTTTAATAAAGCATTTGTGGGTAGTGCTCTTGCTGTTGACGATGGTACAGGAACCGGAACTTTCTATGCAACGATTACAGCACCCAGTGTAAAAGAATCTACATTCTATAGCATCCAAGCATTTGCAGATGGGTACAATCCATCAAATACTCAATCTATCCTAATCCTACCCCGGATCATTGTCGATAACCCAACTAAACTGTAAACGTACGCATAAAACATGTGAATTAGTGCTGGCGAATCTTCACCAGCGATTATCTTTTTTTTATATTCTTATTTCCAATGTAGACTCTTCTTTCATTTTATGATGATATAAACTTTTAAAGAAGGGGAAATAGAACGACTCATTCCTAATTAAATATTAATTATTTAGAAAGTGATTGTAATGATTATTTTCATTTTGACGTTTTGTCAAGAAGGATTTAAATACAAAAAATGTCAAAATATAACATGATATAGGTGACGCGATGTCGAAAACATTGAGAGACAAGGAAAAACAAAAAAACAAACTACAGATAAAAAGAAGTCGTGCATCTAAGAAAAAAACCTACTACGCCTTCGGATTTTTAGTCGGTGACTACAGCTAACATCTAAAATATCCCAAAAAAAACATTTTTCTTTTTTTTATATCCCTTTTTTGATAAACTCAAGCAGTTGCTCTCGTGTAAACGGCTTCTGCAAAAATGCACCAGTGTCTGCAGTCTGCTCTGTTGAATGCGGTTTCATCGAAAAAAAACCGGTTGTTTCAGTCCCTGGAACTGGTGTATTCACCAAAATCAAATCAACATTCTCCTCATTTTTTTCTTCAAGAAACTCAAGCCCTTCTCTACTGTTCTTCACCACAACAACATCAAATTCTACATCTGTGAGAAACGTCTTAACTGTTTGAAGAATTTCAGGTTCACCATCAACAATCATAATCGTTTTAATAATGTACAC
>CAIYYQ010000162.1 GCA_903930505.1 Methanobacteriota archaeon | reverse complement strand
TTCACAAAGTTGTACAAAATTTTTAAAAATTCTCTCCCCGTACTCAGTGTGTTCTACCTCAGGATGAAACTGCAACCCATACAACGGCTTCTTTTTATGTTTCATCGCCTGAACCTTGCAATTTTCACTTTCCCCAAGACGTTCAAAACTCTTTGGCAACACCGTAACCTCATCGTTGTGCGACTCCCAGACAATTGATTTCTTTGGTACTCCTTCAAACAAAGGGTCATCGTCCGAAAGCAAGATAAACTGCACTTTACCAAACTCAGGTATCTTCGAAGGTTTTACTTCTCCATTAAAAAACCTTCCCATGAACTGATGTCCTGCGCAGATTCCAAGAATCGGAAATACGGCTTTCTCAAGATACTCGGCGCAGTTCCCAAGGCTATTATCAAGTCCTATCCTCGGTGCGCCACCGGAAAGAACCAAACCATCAATCTTCGCATCAAGTAAATCCTGTAACCTCGTAGTATTAGGAACGATACTCGTCTCAACATCAAGATCCCGAAGCGTACGCCATTCCCGATGAGTCCACTGCCCACCGTTATCAACCACGTAGATTTTCACCATAAAATTATTCCCATTCAACGGTCCCGGGAGGTTTATTCGTCACATCATAGACTATACGGTTCACCTTTTCTTTTAACGTATTTGTAATCTTAGTAGAAATCGCATCAAGAACCTCATGAGGAATATAACTATAGTTACAGGTCATGGCATCCACGCTTTGCACAGCACGAATCGCAATTGTATGACCATACACACGTTGATCACCATGCACACCAACGGTTTTCACAGGAAGAAGAACCGCGAAATACTGCCAGGGAAGCTCCATAAGTCCTTTTTGAACTGCCTTTTCAATCTCAGATTCCACGATGTCACATGCCTCACGAACAATCATGGTTCGCTCAGGTGTCGCCTCACCAATAATACGGATAGCAAGACCAGGACCAGGAAATGGTTGCCGCTCAGAAACATTCAATTTAAGTGCACGCGCTACCTTGCGTACCTCATCCTTATACAGATCACGTAGCGGTTCAATGAGTTTCAATTTCATATCCTTAGGAAGACCACCGACATTATGATGCGATTTAATCGTATCTCGTAGTTCCCCACCAGATTCAATCCAATCCGGTGCAATCGTACCCTGGATCAGATAATTAATATGCTCTTCTTTTGCGGTTTTTTCAAAAACACGGATGAATTTCTCACCGATGATCTTTCGTTTTTTCTCAGGGTCCTCAACGCCTTTTAACGCTGAATAATATTCATTACTTGCATCAATAAATCTAAAATTTAACCCGAGGTCTTCCATCATTTTTTTTACATGTTGCGACTCATTTTTCCTCATATAACCTGTATCGACATGAACCGCGATTAACCGATTGCCTATCGCCTTATGAACTAACGCCGCGCACACAGTGCTATCGACACCCCCCGAGAACGCAATCAAAGCCTTCCCTTGGATATCAACACCGAGCTTCTTGGTTGTCTGTTCAATGAATGTGTCTGCGTTAAACATCGTCTTCCTCTATTTTGATAAAATTTGATTACGCATTTTTTTCCGATACTCTTTAAGTTTTTTCGCAATATTCTTATCAGTAACTCCAAGGATTTCGACAGCGAGTAACGCTGCGTTCTCACCACGATCTAAACCCACTGCAGCAACCGGTATCCCTGGTGGCATTTGAATAATCGAAAGGATCGCATCAAGGTTAACTTTTCCACTCACCGGTACACCAATCACAGGTTTTATCGTATGCGCTGCGATCACACCAGGCAATGCCGCTGAAAGTCCAGCGATACCAATAAAAACCTCTGCATCACTTTTCTCAACAAGATCCTTGAGGACATCAGGAGTTCGATGCGCTGAAGCGACATCAAGTACATATTCAACCTGGAATTCATTAAGAACTTGTTGTACCTTCTCCGCAATAGGCATATCTGATTTTGATCCAAGAATAATATGAATTTTCATAATACTCATCATCTGAAAGGAAGATGGATTAGTTAAGAGTTTCGCACCATCTTCTCCCTATCGTAAACTAATTCGAGCTGCTATTTATGTGGACACCACGCAACCGGGAATAAAAAATGAAACTTGTCATCTGCGAAAAAAACATGGCTGCACGACGTATAGCAGAGATACT
>CAIYYQ010000161.1 GCA_903930505.1 Methanobacteriota archaeon | reverse complement strand
TGGCGGTAATACAGATACCAGCATAAAACAGTTTATCAAACATGTATTAAATGACTGGACCGCGCCACATATGAGTGATCATCATGTCGGCTATATTCTTTTAGTGGGTGATGCTCCTTTTATTTCTTCTCATCAGTACGGTAACGCATTGAGTGATCGGTGGTACGGTCTTTTCTATCTTGATACACAAACCGGTCTCTTTGTCGAGGATGACGATTACAATACACCAGAGATTTCCATCGGTAGATTCTCAGTCAATAACCAAACAGAGCTCGCGGTTATTACTAATAAAACAATCACGTACGAACAGAACTATTCATATACAGGTGATGAGGATACTCAATGGCATACCCACGTCCTTATGGGAACTGGGACTTTTGGACCATCTTATTACGATTGGTATCCAGATGTTAAAGAGCATCTACTAGGTTACGCTGGATGGAATGTGTCAGAAATGTTCTTTCTTCGAGACTATGATGTAAATGGAGATGGGTATACGTCTCCCGATGAAATAGAGGCGGCGACTCATGACACTATTGAACAGATCAATGAGGGGCAAAGCATCATTCTGTACTGCGGACATGGTAACACGGATCTGTGGCAGATTTTCTTTGCAAACGAGGGACACGTGTCAGAATTGAGCAATGGAGAAAAACTTCCTTTCGTTATGAGTCTGGCATGTCTTACAGGAACATTCAATTATTATGAGCCATGCATGGGGGAACGATTACTAAATACCCCGGGTAAAGGAGCGGTAGCATTCTGGGGAGCTTCATCTGATTCTAGTCCGTCTTCCTTTGAGTATGGTAAGTATCTCTTTAAATCTATTTTTGAAAATTTCACTTACCTTGTCGGTGATATTATTACAAAGGGTATTCTCCAAATGCCTAATCATAATCCTTACCCTGAGTTTAATCTCCTTGGCGATCCTGCCCTGGATCTATCCGGCTCGAAAGGACGCCTAGATAAAGATAAACCGGATCTAACCTTATCACATTGTAACATTGCCTTTAATCAGGAACCATCAGTAGGAAACGAGGCGGTAATTTCCACGACTATGCATAATATCGGTGGAAGCAGCGCGGACAATGCCATGATCCGTTACATCCTGGTTGATCAGGTTACCGGTGAGCAGCAGATTCTTGGTAACACGACATTCGCTGGAGAAATTCCTGCAGGGAATGACCGGACGATTGAGTACCGTTGGACTCCTCAAACACCGGGGAAGAAATCACTCATTGTCCAGCTTGACCCGGAAAATACTATCACGGAGTCCTGTGAATGGAATAACCAGGCAGGGATTAATTTTAAGGTGTTCTGGAAGAATGTCTATGTGGATGATGACTACAATGAAACAACTCCCGGGTGGGGTATCAACCATTTCAACAGGATTTCTCAGGGTTTGGATGTTGTAGTGGAAGGTGGCACCGTTCATGTGAATAATGGTACATATACTGAACAATTCCACATTAGCAAATCAATCGCATTAATCGGGGAAAACGCCCTGACAACAATCATCCGCGGCAGTTGTGGTTTTTCTAGTCCTGCACTCGTCAGTATAGATGCCGATAGGGTACAAATGTCAGGGTTCACTATTGAAGATTATAAAGAAGGGATCAGTGTCTCCGGTGATGACGTCATAATCCAAAATAATATTATCCAGGATATTACAGGTGTAGATATACGACTATCATCCTCTTTGAGGACTACTCTTGTAAATAACCATCTCGATTCCGGTGGCATCCTCATCCTCCTAGAAGAGTTGGACTGCTCTACGGTTATTCCTCCGGGGGTTGAAACATGGAATACGCATGTGATCGAAGGTAATACGGTGCAGGGAAAACCGATCTGCTACTATAAAAACACTGATGGAACAAGCGTGGATATTCCCGTAGATGCTGCCCAGATTATCCTCGCGAACTGCACCCATTTCACCATCCATGATCGAACATTCTCCAGTACTGTCAGTGGGGTTCAACTTGGGTTTTCCTTCCATAATGTGATCACAAACAATGTTTTTTTTGCAATAAACGATGATGCACTCAGGCTTGTAACAGCGTCGAATAATCTCATCTCTTATAACACTATCCAGAACATCGGTAACGGCATCACCCTTAGTACTTCTTCAGACTACAACACCATCACCCACAACATCGTCACAACCTGTGCAGGTAGCGGACTTTCCCTTTTCAATTCAATGCATAATCTTATCTCTGAGAACACTGTCCAAAACACCGGTGGTGGTATCATTCTTGGATATTCTTCTGCAAATTCTCTCATAAATAACATCATACGTGCTAGTATTGGAGACGGCATTAGTCTTACCTGCTCAACGAATAATGTGATCAGCACCAATGTCATCAGCAACGCAATAAAGAACGGACTAACCCTCATCTATTCCTCAGAAAACACTATAACATACAATACCTTCTCCGACAATAGGGGGTATGGAATCCTTCTCATGTCCGATTCCAATCGGAT
>CAIYYQ010000160.1 GCA_903930505.1 Methanobacteriota archaeon | reverse complement strand
TCATCAGCATCCATAGGTTTTTCACAGATACATACACAAATACAGATTAAATACATTTGGCAGAATTTTTTTAGATTATTCTAACCCCTGCGCAGTGATATGAAACATAGCTTTTTTATCTTCAGGCTGCGAACGATGTTTCATGAGAATAGCCTGACGAAGCCCTGGCCCATGACGCTCCAATTTCATCGTCGTTTTCACCATATGCTCGGTCTCCCGATGGGTGAACGGCCGCACCTCACTGTTTTTATCAGTGTACACTTGTTCCACAACAAGAACAAACAGGTTTTTTTTTCGAGCAGCAATTTGCAAATCACTCATCTGTCTCAGAAAAGAACGCATAGTTCCCTCTTTATCATCTTCAAGAGTCAATCGATAAAACATATTCAATGTATCCACAATAATTAATCGCACATCCTCCCGGTTCACCACATCATGGACAATGTTTTCCTGTTCAACAAACGAATGAGGCCGAAACAACAACAGTTTTTTTAGCATCTCCTCATAATCATATCCCGTGCAGATTTGCCTGAACCGCTCCATAGACACATTTTCGGTATCGATATAGGCAACTGGATACTCTGAAAGAATGCTTTCTCGAGCCATCTGTAAACAGAAATTGGTTTTCCCTGAGCCCCCCTCGCCATAGAGTTTGGTGATGATCCCGCTTTCCACGCCACCGCCGAGAAGATCATCAAGAGGGATACATCGACTAGGCAATATGTTCATCATTTCATTCATGAGTGCACAAGAGGATAAAAGGTTTTGCGACAACAAAAATTAGTGGCCTAGGATTTCATCAAAAATATAATCCTCCCATCGTCGTTCTTTCAGAAGAATCTCCAGTTCAACAGGCGTCAATATCGGGGTTTTATACATAAGGTAATCATCAATCGCAATCCGCGGACATGCAGTAGACACAAAACAATCTACGCCCTCAAATCCTTGAAGATTTGTTGGGCTGAAAAACTCCAGTGCAATAAGAAGGACTTGTTTCCCATGATTTAAAAGTAATTTTTGTATATCCAAAACAAGATTCATCCGCTGCTGCCCGATTTTTGTTCCAATAAGAACTCCGAAGGTTTTTGCATCGTTCGCACGAGCGATCGCACCAAACCGCTGCCGAAGCAACCTATTTTTTTCATCAACTAATTCCTTTTTTATCACAGAATTTGTATCCGGGTCAGCTGCTATTACTGGTTTTTTCGTACTCAACATAAGCCCCAACGGATGAAACAACCCGCTTCCAATAAAAAGAAACGAATCAACCTTAGAAACAAGAGCGGTTGCTGCAGAAAAATTACACCCGAGAATCTGTCCTTTTTCGGCGATGCGACCATCCCCTCTTCCGACAACCGGTTCCAGTGAATGATTCTGCAAAAGAGTTATTACCTCATCAATGAGATGGGCATGTTGAACGGTTGAAACAAGTCCGATGCGTTTTCCTTCAAGAAAAGGAATAGCTTTTTTTATCACCACAGACACATCGCTTTTTGATTGCGCATTCACAAATACGGTAGGAATGGGGAGTTTTTTCATTTCAGGAATCTGGGTATGACCAATGTGAACCACAAACTCAACACCAAGACCTTGAAATTCAGATCCAAGAACATCACAAGCACCAAAACACGGATCCGCGGAGACAAAAACATTTGCTTTGGTTTCCTTTTTTAGAAAATCAACAATGGGCAGAGCAAATCGCTTTAGCCCTTCAGGCAGCTGAACCGCGATCGTTTTGTATCTTTTTTTTCGGATGATGCGAACTGCATCCTCAAGATCAATACTATACTGAGAAATATCCATTATGCACCCTCAGTGCATCGTTTGAGAATCTGTCTGAAAACATCCATTCGATACTCATACGAATCCTGCCCCATATCTACCATGATAGCATGTTCTTCTGCAGTGAATGGTTCGAATGTTTTTTTCTGATTCAGATAAATCTCCCAACGCCCATCAGAAACCGATTTCTTCTTCAACCGTTCCTCCAACCGTTTCTTTACCACATCATCAGCACAGACACACTGTATTGGAACAAGACACGCATGATGTTTTCTTGCGATTTCTTGTGCCATTTCCCGATATTTCTTCTTTTGCAACGTTGCATCAACAACAACGTTTGTCTTTTGTTTCAACAAGGTCTTGGCTCGTTCCATCACGTTTTCGTAGGTACGATCAACCTTCTCAGGAGCATACAAACCTTTATTCATCGGGTCAAAATGATGCTCGTAGGTTTCGATACCTTCGAGTTCTTTGCGGACGACATCTGTATTGATTACCGGTGCATGATAGTCAACAGCAAGTTTGAATGCAAAGGTGGATTTTCCAGTTCCTGTTAAACCACTGACAAGAAACAGCATAGGCGGCTGTCTGTCGTTTAAACCCAGAGAAAACAACGAAGCGTAATATTCTGCTAAGTCAAAATATTTCTTCGCTGTTTCAATTGTTTTATCTCTGTTTTTTTGATCAATATGAGAATCATTTAGAGTGAACCCGTTGACCTTTCCGCGGACATATGCACGATAACTTTTATAGAAATTCAACACATCGTAGATACCTTTATCGTTGCTTTTTTCCACGTATGTTCGAATGAGATGGCTGGAAAGATAGGGATGGTTCAAATAATCAAGATCCATCGCGAAAAACGCGATATCGGAGGCGGTGTCACAGTACCGAAATCGTTTGTTGAACTCGATACAATCAAAGATATAAATTTTGTCAGAAACCACAATATTTCCAGAGTGCAGATCCCCATGACAGTCGCAGATATGTCCTTCTTGAATTCGCGTATCAAAAATCTTTTTTTTCTTTATGAAAAACAGCGATGATGCATTGTTGATTCGTTCATAGATTTCCTTGGCGATGGTGACATCAACCATAGGTTTTGTTTGCTCGAAGTTTTCATCAATGTTTTGCTTTACCACTTCAAGTTTCCCATAGGATTCAACTTCTTTTGATGACGACTCAGCGTTGTAAAAATCAACAAGAACGGAGCATATCTTTTCTATCACATCTTCATTAATTCTATGTTGGTTGAGAAGATTCGTGAGGATATTTTCCTGAGGGAACTGCTTCATTTTCAGAGCATATTCAACAATGGTTCCTTTGCCGTTTAACGTCAACGTGTTGTTCTGCT
>CAIYYQ010000159.1 GCA_903930505.1 Methanobacteriota archaeon | reverse complement strand
TTCTTTGGCGTCTCCGGAATCTCGCCGTTAATTCCTTCAGTAATCACTCTTTTTACTTCTGAAGGCATATTATCCCAAAGTTGGTAACGCATAAGAATTTCCTTTGCATCAGTAAACGTCGTAGAATCAGGGCTCGTTGGACCAGAGGCGATAAACTCAAATGGATCTTGCACGATATCAGAAAGAACCAATGAAACAACAACTCCTTTTGCATGAGTGATCAGTTGTCCACCTTTTACTAAAGATAGATGTTTTCTTACGGTATTGATTTCTTTGACACCAGCACCTGATTTCAACAAGAGCTCAGTTGTCTTCTGCGCATCATGAAGGTTTATTCGAGATTTGCATAAAAGTGCTGATCCACCACCTGAGATCAACACGAGAAGTAAATCGTGCTCACCACATTGAGCAATAAGGTCAAGGATCTTTTCAGTACCATGAACGCTGTCTTTATTAGGTAGAGGATGTCCGCCAACGATGACTTCCATCACCGGGTTTTGAATATGAACTGAAGGATCATTTGTTATCACAATTCCTTTTGTGACAGGTATCGAATCAACGACAGCTTGTGCCATTCCTACACTTGCCTTTCCAAACCCGACTACGTAAATATGGTCAAAATGAGACAGATCAAACGCGTTTTTTTCCACAACAATCTGCTGTTCAGCAAACACCCGTCGCACAGCAGTGTACGGATTTACCGCTGCAACCGCAGCAGTAAGAATATCAAGAGCATCTTTGCGTTTTTTTCGAACAATCGGCGTTTCCCCATTGTCAACAAGTTGCGTATAATTTTTAAATAACGTAGTAGTCATAAAAAAACACTATTTCCCAAATTGAAGCTGTCTCATTAAACCCTTGCGCATCTTTCGATCACTGGAAAAACCTTTCATCATCTTTTTCGTCATATTGTAGTATTTCAATAATTCTTTCACATCTTTATGTTCTGCACCAGCTCCACGAGCAATTCTCGTGATGCGCGATGATCTGATAAGATCAGGATTTTCTCGTTCTTCATCAGTCATGGAATCCATTACAACGCGGAAACGCTTGAGTTTATCCTGAGTACTGTTCATATCCGCATTTTTAAGTTTACCAGCCATCCCGCCTGGGAGAAGCTCTGCAACCTTTGATAACGGTCCCATCTGGGAGATCATCTCCATCTGTTCATACATGTCATTTAAGTTGAATTTACCGGACATGAGTCGCCGCGCTGTTTTCTCAGCATCTGCGCCTTTTAGTGACTCCTCTGCACGTTCCAGCAACGATTTTAGATCACCCATCCCAAGGAGACGGGAGATAAACCCTGCAGGATCAAACGTCTCAAAATCAGTTGCATGCTCGCCAGTTCCAACGAACACTATTGGTGCACCAACCTCTGAAGCTGCACTCAACGCACCACCGCCTTTTGCAGTTCCATCAAGCTTTGTGAGAACAATACCAGTAATACCGATCGCATCATTGAACGCTTTTGCTTGCGGGCCAGCTTGTTGTCCCATTGCGGCATCTATCACAAGTAGTTTTTCATCAGGTTTTGCAGCTTTGAAGATATCGGTCATTTCTTCAATTAAATCATCCTCTAATTTATGTCGCCCTGAGGTATCTACAATAAGAACATCTGCGGTTCTTCGGAATTTTTCAAGTCCTTCTTTGATGACACGAACCGCATCTTTCGCGTTTTTATCACCATAAAAGGGGACCTCGACTTTTTCTGCAATTTGTTTGAGTTGTTCGTAGGCAGCAGGACGATGAACATCACCTGCGATAAGCGCAGGACGTAGCCCTTTCTTTTTGAAATATTTTGCAAGTTTTCCGCAGCTAGTTGTTTTACCCTGACCATAGAGTCCGACCATCATGATAACTTGTTTTTTTACAGCGAGTTGTCGTGATTCGCCTAGGATATGAACAAGTTCATCGTAGACGATGTGGATGACGTGTTCTCTGTTGCTCATGCCTGCAGGTGGTTTTTCTTGAAGTGCACGTTGTTCGATTTTTTTTGATAGTTCAAGTACGAGTTTTACGTTGACGTCTGCTTGAAGAAGTGCGCGTTGTATGTCACGGACGACTTCTTTGACAAGCGCTGCATCGACGTGTACTGCATTTGCGATTTTCTGGATCGTTTTCTTTAACGATTCTCCGAGGTTGTCAAGAACCATAGTTTCGTATTAGGACATAGGAAAAGCAGCATTAAAAGATATCGTCATTATGTTATTGGATTCATAGAAGCACTAAACAGAGGATAAACTGAAGTGTGATAAAGAAAAAAATAGGAATTTTTTTTCCCCTTTTTTTACCCACTCAGATGTCTGAAATGAAATAATGGGATGATTTATTCCTCATCATCATCGTTTGGGTCCCAGGGTCGTCCTGGAAAATCAGGAAAATCCGGTACTATGGGTGTTGTCATGGTGTTTGCCTCCCTTTTTTATTGTTCCTTATACTATATATTAGTTGAACTAGCATAAATATGTTATGCTATAAATGGTCGTAAAACCTGAAGAATTCGTCTGAGGTCTTTTCCTTCTACGACTGTGTCTGCTGCGTCTCGAACGCAGGTATCATCTGGGTTGAAGGCAATGCTGAATCCGCAGGTTTCAAACATGGAGATGTCAAAGCAGGAGTTGCCGACTGCTGCGCATTGTTCTAATGGTATTTCGAGTTGATGTGCAAGTTGTTGTACGTTTTTTTCTTTATGTTTGAGTTGGACATTGACGATTCCGTCGCCTGTTAATATTCCGTCTTCATCTTGGCGTACGCCATTTGCAAACACGTATGGAATGTTGAGATCTGCAGCAACTTTTTCTGCGAGGATATCAAGTCCTGCGCTGACGATTGCGGTTTGTATGTGATGTTTGTGAAGGAATGCTAGGCATTGTTTTGAACCATTCATCAGTGGGATTTCTGAGAGTATGTTTTGTAGGGTTTCTTTTTTTGTATGTTTGCCGTGTTCTTTCCAGAGGGAGACATCGCGTCTGATGAATTCTTGATCATCGATGGTTCCTTTGAGGTATGCGTCGACTGATCGTTCGTTTGATGTTTTGAAATAATCGTGGATGTATTTCCATGAGCTGTATGTATCGGTGAGGACACCGTCCATGTCAAAGAAGATGAGTTTGATGGTTTCAGTTTTACAAATAGTATCCGTTGTGGTGGGTTTGTTTTTTCGGTAGCAAAAGTAGGTACATGGTGAATCCATGGGAGCCAGCCAATAGTGTATCATCTATAATAAGTTTATTTTCGACGCTGAACGCTGTGGGAACTGAGGAAATCGTAGTTGCAGTCATTGCATTTGCATTCCTGCACATTTTTTTCTTCTATGATTTCTCCACGTATGATGATGATTTTTTCACTTTTACAATGAGGACAGACCAGATTCTCCATATGGCTCTAACTCTTTTTTTGGTTTTTCCTTTGGTGTTGTTTCTTGAATAGTGGTTATTCTTTAATAATGTATCTTGTTTTTTGCTCTTTGAAGAAGGATGGAACAAAAAATGGGATCAGTTTATTAATTATATAACAAAATTTATATACTAATAGTGTTAATATATATATGGTAGAGAACAGGGAGGTCGATCTTTTAACATCTCTCCTCACCACCTTTTTACTTCCCTGTTCTCATACTTAAGAACAGTTTTAAAAAACGTATATACTTCACTCTTTTTATACCTTTTTTACGAACTTATCAAAAGAATCAATACGGTGCTCAGTAGCTAACATTTTTTAGTGCATCCCCGATTGACAATCTGGGATGATCAACAATGGGGATGCACCAAACACACACATATCTAGAAG
>CAIYYQ010000158.1 GCA_903930505.1 Methanobacteriota archaeon | reverse complement strand
GCCTTCTTAACACTCTTTGCTTGTGGTCCACGATCTGAAGTTTCTACTTCAAATTGAACCGAATCCCCATCGTTAAGGGAGATTTCACTTGGGATTGCTGTCCGGTGTACGAAAACTTCTTTTCCGTCTTCACCAGTGATGAATCCGTATCCTTTTCTTGCATTGTACCATTTTACTGTTCCTTTCATATATTTCACGTTTTCCTTAGACATTCATTATCGAAGTCTATTTACAAAAGGACAAAAATAAAAAAATTCCAAAAATTCGGTTAGTCGAAAGTTGTGAAACTCTTATTTCTTTCCTTTTTTCGAGGTCGATATATATAATCTTCTCCTTTATATAGTTTGTTAACCGGTGTTGAGTATAGGTAGTACATCTCTTATCGTTCATGAAAAACAAAGAATTACTATAATGTCGTTTCATAAAATTTTAAAAAGAAAAAAATGAAAAAAGAGAGATAGTCAGGCATTAAGAGTTACTTATTAGTACCATAAGGAATCCGCGTGTCTGACCATTATATGTCCCATAGCCGACGATTTGCCCTGCCTGGTTAATATTTAACGCTTCACTGAGATCCCAGTCCAATAACGACGGAATAAGAATGTTCAGATCAGTCATTATACCCTCGTACCATGTGAACGCATGCAGTACACCGTCTGCATTAATTGAGGAAGAACCAACAACCTCTCCGAAGTTGTTAATTGCATACGCATAACTTCTTCCGCCTGCAAAAGAACCAAGACTTATTGGGATGCCATTCGTCCAAAGAACCGCATGAGATAACCCATCTTCGCCATAGGAATTTCCAACGACTTGACCATAATCATTAATTCCGTAGGCTTCACAGTAAATATCACCAGGAAGCGGAGGAAGTGCAACCATACCGGTACTGACACTCCAGATGAATGCATGAGAGGCGGTATAATCAACGTATGCATGGGAAGATGTCCCGACCACTTGACCGTTATTGTTGATCCCATATGCGACACTTGCGGTATCATTCGGCAACACGCCCAGATCCGTCATCATGTTGTTCTGCCACAGGAACGCATGGGGTGGCTCCCATTGGTTCGGCTCAAGATACGAAGAACCAACCACCTGACCATGGTCGTTAATATCATACCCGTAGCTCACATATGTACCGTCTCCAAGTGAACCAAGAGGAATAATCTGATCGTTTTCCCAAATGCATGCATGTGCATGAGAACTACCTGCAATCGTCCCAGTTGAGTTGATCGCTTTCGCCTCACTCCACAACGCACCAGGAAGCACACCGAGATTTTTCATTGTAAGATCTTTTCGCATGAACGCAAATTGGTTATCGTACGGTATTCCGGAGCTTCCTACAATCTGGCCTTTGAGATTCATATCATATGCATAGCTTGCATTTGTGGCATCTCCGAGGACACCGACATTCGTAATCGTATACGTTGAAGTATACCCGTACGGTATCATGAGTGGATACCAGTCATGTCTCCCGTTCATTCCGCTTGCAGGTGGAATGTAATAACAAATATTTCCAATTCCATCTCCATTTGTGTCTCTTCCGGTATAATCATCCCAGTAATTGCCTTCGCCAGTCGTGGGTGCAAGTATCTTATCCCACATATTGGCTCCTAGTTCGTAGGCATTATGCGAGTTTTTGATAAAGTTGTTATGGAAGATAAAACCTCTATAGTTCGACGGTCCTTGACCATATATCCCATAGTTATTATTTGTTAGTGTATTTTGTATAATTAAAAAATATAAAGGCGACAGAACGATACCTGCGTCTGTACCGCTGGTTCCGCTGTTTTGAATCGTGAATCCTGTAAGAAGCGAAGGGCTTGCAAGAAATGTCAGAATGGATCCAACTCCGTCACCGTCAATAACTGGAGAAGAAGCGCTTCCTATCAGATTTATTGGTTTATTGAAAACAAGATGCTCATGATAGACTCCATCAGAGACATAGATATAATCGTTGTTATTTGCGACAGCGACCGCATCACCGATTGTTTTAAAACGTGTTACGCCAAATCCAGGCGTTGTTGCATCGTATGAATCATCAACAACCCGAGGAAGAAGGACATACAACCAATCCTCTTTGCTATCGGAGGTAATTGTCCGTATGCAGATGATTCGATTGTTCTGAGGTATAAATTCATAGGATACCTCATTATTTTGAGAGGAAAGATAGGTATGTTGTATTATAAAATCTTGTGTTCTTTCTGGATTAATGACTTTCATTTCAACCGTAGGTGAGTTCGTCGCAGCTTTCATTGATACGGCTTCACCAAGAGTACATAAAGGAATACGATTTGAATCATGGTTGTCAATATTACAGGGAACTGGGATGATATTTGTTGGGTTTACACTAGATACAACTTGTTCTTGTGCAACGTAATCAACTGGATTTACCGTATGAGATGATGATACTTGGTAATTTGTCCCTGTTGGTCGTGGAGGGATTTGTAACGCTGGATCACCTAAAAGATCAAACGTGAAAAGAGTGTACCCATCAAGATAGTAAGTCATATCATTTGTATTTATATAAGTCAACATCGCTTGATTCATTATCTCACCAATAGTTGTTGCCCCGTTTTGATATGCTTGAAGTGCATATTGGAGCATTGCATCAAAAAACGATTTTGAAAGAACATGAACTCGTCCGTTTTCTAAGGTTAACGTCAGTGATGCGTAGTTTTCTCGGGTTCCTCCAATGTATGCGATTCCACCAGCTTGAGAGAGTAGTATTGATTCACCTAACGAAATAGAAAATGTCCGATTAACAAGATATGTGTCATACATCCCATTTAAACAAGCAGGAGAAATAACAATAGGTGTTGTATCATTAGGTGGCAATGTAAGGATATCTTGTGCTGAGAGAGGTGTACCATCTAGCTTCCATTGATCACCATTTCCATGAGTATAAACATTCATAAAGCCGGTTCCTCCCTGGAGCGATTGAAGGAGATGAGTCTTATCGAATTTTCCATCTGTTGAATAATATTTTGTTACGGGTATTCCGTTAAATACTCCCTGGTTAATTGCATCAGCGGTCAACAATTCACCCCAGAAATAAATATTATTAAATGTATTTCCCGCTGCGACGGCAACATTTGAAAACAATTCCGTTGATGACTTCCAATTAATAATTTTATTCACAACTGCAGATGCCTGTGTCGCATCGTTGACAGAGAGACGACCCACCTTGTAATTTGGGACAAAATCATAATCTGGGGATGTGTAGAAAAAATCTGTTGGAGACCATGGGGACGCAGTAGGAAAGTAACTGTAGTAACTTGGAGGCACAAGTCTGCCGTTTCCTAAAAGAGTCACAAACTGAAGAGCGGGATGGGCATTGGTATCTGAGAGATATGAAATAATTTTTTTCGCTAGAGGATAATTGTAGTTATGAATTGTGTTCCGATTTGGTAAATTGGCGTTGCTATATCCTTGTAACGGTGGATCATCTGCTTCTGTATAATGTGTATCAATCCATTCAGTAGTTACAACGACGGTAAGGGTTCCTTGATTTGTATGGAATTCTTTTAATTGGTTAGCCGCATCAGAGAATTCTGGTGGAGTGATAATGATATTTTCAGCGTTCGTTATTTCTCTTGGTACTTTTGCACCTATGAAAATCTTGTATACTACTTGAATAGTTCCATCAGTGAATAGTATGGCTTCATCTCCTAGATATTGGACTGGATATAGGTAGATGTTCAATACGTCTCCGTCTGCGCCGATTCCTTCCTTGAATGAGAATAATTTTCCAGGAAAATAGGTTGAGGGATCGTATGAATTTGAATCAAGGACTGCGGTTTCAGCAACAGCAGGTAATGATTCCAATCCGTTATTAAATGAGACTGGACTTGGGGATATCGCGGGGTGGGTAGGATTGAGCATTTTTTCGTAATGAACGCCGTAGATGGTGACTGAAGTTACTTTTGCATTTTTCAATGGTACCTTGATTATTTTCATCGGAACCATTGGGGAACCTGGCGTGTTTTTCGATGGTAATCCTTCTATTTGGAATAACTCTTGGCCGTTTGCTGTTGATACAAGATTGCATTTTGAAGTGTCAAAGGAGAACGGTATTATTTTGCAATAATCTCCTTTTGATAGACTCTTTTGTTTTGTGGAAATTCCTCCAATTTGTAATCCCAATCCGTTTTTTTTCTGTGAAAAAATAATGTTTTGAGAGGTTATTTCATGCCCGTTTTCTATTGGAATAGGATTGCTGGTAACATCAGTTATCATCGTACTAGTTAAAATTGGTGATACACTTGAAATTAGAAAGAGTAGGCATATTCCGATGATTATGGTTTTTTTCATCATTTTTCCTCACGTATTCCTTCAGGTGTTTTATTTTTACCTGGATTCTATTGTTATACTGTGTATAAAACAATATATATACTTTATCTGATAGAATGACAAAATGACAAAATTTCATCTCCCTAAAAAAACAAAATTAAAAAAGACGAATAGTTGTTATTTCCTCTAAACATTACTGAGAAAGACAAACATGCGAGACAAACGATTTATTGTAGAACATCGAGGTGGACCTCTCAAAAAGGAACAGCATTATCAATTAATGCAATGGGCTTGCGACTGCTCGGAGCATGTCTTGCCGCTCTTCGGTGAAAATATCGATGAGCGACTCACAAATGCACTACGTGTGGCTAAAGCGTGGACACAAGGAAAAGCTTCTGTTGGAGACGCAAGAAAAGCTTCAGTAGGTGCACATGCGGTAGCACGCGAATCTTCAAACCTGACTGCAATTTCAGTGGCTCGTTCTATTGGACAGGCTGTTGCAACTGTTCATATGGCTGACCATTCATTAGGAGCAGCGTGGTATGCTTTGAAAGCCGTGAAAAATGCAGGTAAATCAATAGATGCAGAAAGAAAATGGCAAGATGAACAATTGCCATCAGAAATTAAGGAGCTTGTCCTAACTGCAAGGAAAAGCAGAAAGATTTAAAAAGATAATAAAATCTGATAGATATTGAGTTAAGTTACATTCCACCCTTGTTTAAAAGGGGGATACAACAGAGGAGGAAAAAAATGATTGGGTATATTATCTTAAGCATTGTCAGTGGAATTCTATTTGTTGTCATGGATGGTTTGATTAATGCCAATCCTCTTGCTCAAAGGCTCCACAAAGCCTATAAACCAATCACAAAAACATCTATGAATATTCCAGCAGGAATCACAATCGACCTTGTGTATGGATTTGTTATGGCCGGAATATTCCTGCTTCTCTACACCAGTTTACCGGGTGAAATAGGCTTAGTGAAAGGAATAAGTTTCGCCTTTCTGGCTTGGTTTTTCCGTGGTGTGATGCATGTAGCTTCGCAATGGATGATGTTCAACGTGCCCATTCGTGCACTACTTTATACGCTCGTTGCTGGATTAGGTGAAATGCTTGTACTTGGCATACTGTATGGATTGACTTTGAGACCTTTAATATAGAGTATGGTTATGACAAAAATCGTAAGCAGTGGTTTAGAAGACGTAATGTGCTGGGTGTAGGCCGTAAGCCTCTTTGCAACAGGAGAAAAACATAAAATTTTATGAAAATTTGAGACAGAAGAAACATAGAAAAATTGAGAATTTTGAAAAGGTATGTTTATAAAATAATGTCTTATTTGTTGAATATATCTAAAAATTCATCCCTATTGATTTGTGCTTGTCGTAATATCGCCAATAATGTTCCGGTTTCTAATTCATCATGCAATGGAACAACACAACCAATCTT
>CAIYYQ010000157.1 GCA_903930505.1 Methanobacteriota archaeon | reverse complement strand
GATGTCGCACCAGTCTCCTCAAAAAAACTAAACAACTGCTGCAAATACACACGATAATTCTTCTCCTTACTTAGCGATGCCGCAATAATCGCAGTCAACGAATCAACAGCAATCACATCAGGAGCAAAATCCCTAGGAATCACGAGGGGCTTAATCTTATACGATAGCTCAGTCGCAGAATCAGAACCACCCAATGAACCAAACTTCATACGCAAAATATCAAGCGGATTAATCTTCTGAATCAAAAAATTACCAGAATCCTTATACTTCTTAATATTCCACCCGAAATTCTGCATACTTTTCTCAATACGATCAATCGGCTCCTCACAACTCACATACATACACTTTTTACCCTGAGAAACCAAATTATAACAAATCTGCCGACAAAACGTACTCTTCCCAGTCCCAGCACCACCAGCAAGAAGCACCGCATTACCCTTCGGGATACCACCCTCAGAAAACAATTCATCAAGTCCACTAATACCAGTTTTCAGGAAATCCTCTTTCTTCTTTTCCACGTGCTTTTCTTCAGTTGGACTCATAAACCAATCGCTCGAATCAACACCATTGCTTTTTTCTTACATGCAGAAGTTTTTTCATACGAAAATACCTCAGACTCATTTTCCTTACATTCTCTGCAAGTATATTACCTCGCTGATAAAAAACTTTTTTACAGAACCAATATAGACGCAAATCAGTCTCCTACCACACACCATACGTCTAAACAACCCACCCGGGACCTATCTGAGCAGAAACGTAATTTCGTTTAAGCACCAAGGTAAAAAGTTTTCCTGAATATGGATTTATCTGAACGTAATTTGTTCCCTTACTCACGGTTCCTGCACCTCCGAGAATCGTCGCCAGTGAATCGTTCCAAGCGTTTACATATTTTGTATAGATTTGAATAGTAGAAATACTAGGAATCGTCTGCGTATCCGACCGAGAATAATTCGTTCGAATCACACATTTTCCCAACCCACTTGTTGAGTTTTTTTCTGAAATACCGACAAACACAGGAAGATCAAAATTAACAGTTACAATCGACGTTCCATTTGTTATCGTAATAGACGGATCAACTCTCATCACCGAATTACCACTAGGCTGGTCAACAATAATTCCTCCGCCCTCAAAAGCATACGTCTGATCAACAAAATACGAATTATCAGCCTCATACGTGATAGACGTCAGGTACGCAGGTGGAGACAGCGATGCAAAATCAATTTTTATCTGAGAACTTGCATCTTGAATGATATTAAGCGAACCGAACCCAGGTACTGACGCAAAATACGGAAGCTCTCTACTCCCAAGCGTAAGCATAGAAAAAATAGGTACATTTGACCCGGTTGTCGTTTGAATATCAACCATGGATTTAAGATAAGAAAACTGATTTGACACCTCATCCATATGCTCTGCTTCTCGCTGTTTCATCACTTCAGGAATGTAGATAACTTGAATCATTCCAATAACCGTAGATACAAGAGCGACCATGAGAAGCGCTTCAATAACACCGGCAACCGCACGATTATTTCTAAAGATTTTTCTGTTCGTAATCTCTCCCTACTGAACGTATCAGTGTACTAGAACTTATAGTTTTCTTCCATTTTCATTGCGTAGATTTCTGAGACGAATGAAAAAAGGGGTTTGGCCCGATTTTCTTTAACTCCTCCACAAACTCAGTAACCACTGACGCAAACTTATTTCCCTCAGACGCAGAGATATACTCAAATCGTACACGTTCTGGTTCAATACCGAGTTCAAAAAGAAGTTTTTTCAAAAGTTTAAGTCGCCGATTCGTCTTAAAGTTACCAGACTGATAATGACAATCCCCAGGATGACATCCTGCTACAAGAACTCCATCAGCGCCTTTCTTCAACGCATCAAGAATAAACGCAGGATCAACTCTGCCTGAGCACATCACGCGAATAGCCTTCATATTCGGCGGATACCGAAGCCTACTTGTCCCAGCAAGATCAGCACCAGCATATGAACACCAATTGCATAAAAAACCAACGATATTCGGCTCAAAATCATTCATAGATCCACCCGCATACTGGTTCCTATATCACGTCGTAACTCAGCAAGAACCATATCAACAGTTTTTTGTATCGCAGGAGCAAGCGCCTTACTCACATGCTCACCAAACGTCGCAGGAGCAGTCGGAGACACAATACCAAACACTACAACCGTATGTGGAAGACGAGTCTCACCCAGTGCCTTCATCAGACGAAACGCCTCAGACAGAGAAACATCATGAGGATTACACGCATGACCCAGAGGTAAATCTGCAAGAGCATATCGTTTCACCTCACCCATCTGAGCATTGCTCTCATGGATTGCATCAATAAGAATCACTTTTTCATACCCAACCATACAATCAACAAGATTCAACCCACCAGTAAACGCAGTATCCACATCAACATCAATCTGTTTCACCGATCTTTTTAGTTCTCGCGCCACATGAAGACCAATGCCATCATCCTTGAGAATAGGGTTTCCAACACCAAGTATCAATGTTTTCATAGTTTATTCATCCACCCCACGAGAAAACCTGCGATACAACTGTTTCGAACTATCATAAATATTCACAACCATAGGCATACCACCAGGCAGCGTATGCGTCGCACAACCAAAACACGGATCATATGCACGAAACGCCATCTCCACATGATTCAAAATACCATCATCGACTTTTCCACCCTTGATCACCGCTTTTGCTGCATCACGCACCGACATCGTGATCGCACCAGCATTATTTGTTGTTGCCACCACCAGATTAGCTTTTTTAATAAGACCATGAGAATCAACTGCATAATGATGAATCAACGTCCCCCGAGCTGCCTCAACAACACCAACTCCTTCACCCGGTGCACCCACCTCATTACGTATATGCGTTGACGTAATCTCAGGATCCTCAATTAACTCCCCTGCCCGCTCGGTTGCATACAAAAGCTCAATGAGACGCGCCCAATGATACGCAAGCGTAGAATGAATCGGTTTCCCGCCAAACGTCTCAACCATTCTTTTATATTCTTTTTCCGCAAGCGGCGTCGCCATACCATCAGCAGCATTTAACCGACCCAATGGCCCCACACGGTAAATCCCACTGTTTTTACCATCACAAAGTCCATGCCAACCGATTTTTTTGAGGTACGGATATTTCATGTAGGTCCATTCTTCCACATGCTCCCCAATATAATCAGTATATTCTTTGCCGTCAAAAAGAGCAAACTCATTACCATCAGGGTCAGTAACTCGTATTTTTCCATCATAAAAATTCATCTTGTTTTTTTTGTCAACCAACCCCATGTTGTAGGTTTTTAACGAATACGCATCAGAACGAATAAGCTCCATATACTTCTTATTACTCAGGACAACATCATCAAAAACCTTCAATGTAAACTGGGCGAAACCAACACACGACATAATCATGTCTTTTATTTCATTGACCTCATCTTTTGATAAACCTTTTGACACCCCGCCGGGAAGACCGCAGACAGGATGCGTTGCTTTACCCCCGAGAATTGCGGTAATCTTCTGACCATACGCACGATGTTTAATGACGTCTTTACCGACATCAAGTCCAACCTTCTCAAGAACACCAAGGATATTACGTTTCGCAGCAGGTGCATCAGGACCGACAACGAAATCCGGGCCGCCGAGAAAATAGAAATGTAAGATATGATCATAGATGATATACCCACAGTACAACAGCTCACGAAGTTTCTTTGCAGCAGATGGGGGATCAACATGAAACGCAGCATCCAGTGCCTTTGTTGAAGCAAAATGATGGGCAACAGGACACACACCACAAATCCTTGATGTAATCTGCGGCATATCCTCCGCACGCCTTCCTTGGGCAAACCGTTCAAAACCACGCAGCTCAGGGATTTGAAGATACGCGTTCTCCACATCACCAGCATCATTCAAAAAAATACTGATTTTCCCATGACCTTCCAATCTCGTAATTGGATCGATCGTGATCGTCTTCATTTCATCACCTTTCGGTTCAGAAGAGAAACCGGCAGAGTATACTTGTAGAACGTCCCAACAACATCACGCACCTGCTCTAAAAGTGCATCAACGTCTTTATCATCTCGTCCTTCCTCACCCTCAATACCAAGAATAGATGCAAGCCCAGATATCATACTTGCACCCTGATCAAGCGAATGCGGAAGCAGTCCACCGCAACCGGTACACGGCATGTTTCCTTCCATACAACGCCCCCTGCACCCAGCACGAGTCGCAGGCCCCATACAAATAACACCTTGTTCAAGGAAACATTTCTGCTCAATGGGATTCAACTCATAAATCCGTTTGATTTTAGAGATTTTTTTCTCTGATTTTTCGTATCGACATTCCTCACAGACTGCTTTCAACGGAGCAAGAACAGACCCCTTAGCTGGAAGACGATCATGTACTATAGCATCAATCGCATCAATGATCAACCACGGGGGCGGCGGACAACCGGGGAGATAATAATCCACATCAACAACCTGATCAAGACTCTTCACCGTATCATAAAACGTAGGAATCAGAAGTTCTCCTTCTTTCACAGTAACTGATGGCTTTGGCGTGGTTTTCTTCTGGTTTTCTGTTGAGGGATTGTCAATATACACCGTATCAAATATCTGCTCTTTATTTGACATGTTTGCAAGACCAGGTATCCCACCACTTACTGAACATGCACCAAATGAAACCATCAACTTTGATTTTTCCCTAAGAAGTTTTGCAAGATGCTCCTGCTCAGAATTTCGAATCGCACCATTGAAAAAACACACATCAATACTATGTTTGTCCATAGCTTCAACGTCTTTGTATTTTATATCAATAGCAACCGGCCAGAACACAATATCAACTGCGTTTACAACATCAAGCAGTTTTTCGTCGATATCAAGAACCGCAATCTCACAGCCACCACAACTTGCAGCCCAATACAATGCAACATGAAGTTTCTTTGATTTCGTAGTATCGTGTGTTTTCTTCTGCTTCTCCATAGTATTACCAAATATGAAACAACTGGATTTTATCTATTTTTCCTCTGAGAAAGAATTACAATTTTTTTTACCACTGTTTCAACAAGCAAAGGAACAGCGTCTTGGAGCTCCTGAGAAAGATGCATACCCGGAGAGATCGTTTTT
>CAIYYQ010000156.1 GCA_903930505.1 Methanobacteriota archaeon | reverse complement strand
TTGATGATCGTTCCTCTGGTGTTGTTAGTTGTATCAATTCTTCAAGGGTTTTCCTGGTATAAAATCCTTGTTTTAATTCTCCTCGTACTAGTGTCGTTTTATAGTGGCAGTATCAGTAGGAAACATTCGTGTTCCCAGTGTAAAATGAAGACGATTTGTCCAGGGAGTGCGATAAAGAAAAATTCTTCGTAATTCAGCAGATACCTTCACGGTTCTAGTACAATATTTGGTAATTTGTAAGAGGGGTTGGAGACTGTAAATTTTTTTTACAGTGTCGTATAATGATCCTTCGTCGTTGTTAACACTGTTTATTTTTTTTTGTTTTGTGTATGATGACTCTTCTTCTTTCTGTTCCTTTATGGTAAAAGACAGATTTCTGTTTCTTTTTTTTATTTCTGGAATCATTTTGTTTATGGGGGAGAGAACAGTTTCTGGTATTGCATGAAAATGGTGTTGTAAATATTTTTTACAGCGGTGTGTAATGGTTCCACATCAACGTAAAATTATTATAGCGTTGTTGTGATGATGTTGTTGGTGGTGCGCTTTATGTTCAAAGATATTTTTGGGAAAGGCCCGCAGACCAATATCCTTGATTTTCTGTTGGATCATCCTGAGTATGATTATTCGATTTCTGAGATAGCGAAACATTCTCATGTGAGCAGACCGACGGTGTATAAAACCATTGATGTACTCCTTGAAAAGCAGCTTGTGGTCATCACCCGTGCGCAGGGGAACTCTCAGTTGTTTAAAGTAAATCTAGGGAATTCACTGGTGCAGAAGATGTTGAGCTTTGAATGTGAGCTTTCGAAAAGTGGACAGGACGATGCCGCTTCGGGTACGACACATGGTGATGAGGGTTCTTATGATTCACCGGTGACGACGAAGAGGAATCCTTTGTAGATGACTTGCCTGGAACGGAGACTGATGAAGCCGATTCGCATCATGGTTTGATTTTGTGATTGTATGCTGGCTGTCGCGATGTAGTGTCTCTCTCTGTGCAGTTTGCTCTGTACTATGAAAATATGGATTCCTTTTTCGTTTGTTGTGCCGTTGTAGGAGTGTAAGAAGCCTCTGAGGTGGATGTCTGCGCCTTGGCAGGGTTGGAGTCCTTGTTCTGGTGTGTAGGTGAGGACGAAGACAACGATGGTGGCCATCCCGAGTGTTCCTTCTGGTGGTTCTGTGGTTGTTTGTGGTATGATTGGTTGTTCAGCGATTGGGTTGTAGGCGGATACGATGGGTGTAATCATGAATGTAAGTATGAGAAAAAGGCTACCTGTTATTATTTTTTTATTCAATCTGTTTTCCCCCTTTTTATTTCTTTTATATCTTTATTAATATGAGTTATTGCATATAAATGTTTTCTCCAGAGGCTCATGTGGTGTATCGGGGTAAAAAGAGTGTTAGTCGTGTTTGTGGCATTGGCAGGTTGATCTCATTTCGTCGACGTCGCAGAAGGTATCGAAGAATGTTTCGAGGCTTTTTTCGAGTTCTTTTTTTCCTTTTTGTGTGAGAGTGTATCGTTTGTTTTTGTCGATGGAGAGGAATCC
>CAIYYQ010000155.1 GCA_903930505.1 Methanobacteriota archaeon | reverse complement strand
ATATCCCTTTTTTTCTCAAATAAAAAAATATTTAAATAAATATATGATATACAAAATAGTTGTATAATGTATATCAGGGGGAAAAAATACGCATGGAAAGAAAAATACGGAAAAGTAGTCTTATTTTTGGAATCATGCTGCTGTGTCTTTGGACAACTCTTGGTTCAGGCATCTCTACAAGCATATTAAATGGATCACATTTACCTTCCGAGATTACAAATCATGGAACAAACGAAATAGCACTATTGAACAACCCTAATAGTATAGAACTACGGGAGTTTATTTATGTTGGTGGAGCCAATCCAGGGAATTACAGTACAATCCAAGCAGGTATCAATGCAGCATCTCTTCATGACACGGTATTTGTCTGCAACGGAATTTATTATGAGCACATCGTAATCAACAAAACAATACAACTCATCGGCGAAAATAGAAACGCCACAATTATTGATGGCAGCGGAAGTGGGGTTGTAGTCGCCATTACTGCGCCTCAAGCTTTGATCAGTACCTTTTCGGTGAGAAACGGAGGATCATATGGAATCTATGCCAACGCTGTTTCAAACGTAACAATCGATAACTGTGACTCGTATCAACATGGATCCTACGGTATCTTTGTGAACCAGTCTCAAGGATGCGAACTCCTCAATACAAAGGTTCACCTGAATCAAGGAATGTACGCTGTTTCAGTACGCTTATCGCCACTATGTACAGTGATGAACTGCGATATCTCGTACAACGACGGCCCAATTTATAATTACTATCTCCTCTGTATTTCTGCCTCTGACGGAACAAAAGTGTTGAATTGCACATGTTACAATGGCTATTATGGGATCATGATCGACTATTCAGATCATTGTCTGGTATCGAAATGTACTTCCCACACCCATGCAGGGTACGGAATCCATGTGTTTCGTTCAGATGACACCACCGTGGAGGATTGCACCGCGTACGACACAGGAGGGTTTGCAATTTTTGTCGAACACTCTTCTTATTGCACAGTTCATCGTTGTAGCACCCATGATGCCCTCTGTGGAATCATGCTATATTCCACCGCCTGCTTCAACATGGTACAGGACTGCACCGTGTACAACACCGATTGGGAGGGTATTTACCTGCGGCTGTATTGCCAGTATAACACGGTCATGAATTGCACGGCATATAAGAATTTTGAAGGCATCGCGATCTACTGGTATTCGACGAATAATCTCGTCTATCATAACAACTTCTATGAGAATGAGAAAAACGCCTATGACGATGGAACGAATCAATGGAACAACGGTAAAGAGGGAAACTATTGGGATGATTACATGGGTATTGATGCAGATGGTAATGGGATTGGTGACACACCATATTCAATCAACGGAACAGGCAATCAAGATTATTACCCCTTCATGCATCCTGATGGTTGGCTGAACAAACCACCAGCGACACCCAGTCAACCAACAGGTCAAACCATGGGCATCTTAAGAGCATCATACACCTATAGCACACAGACAATCGATCCCAATGGAGACAACGTTTACTATCTGTGGGATTGGGGAGATGGAAACAATAGCGGGTGGCTTGGTCCGTATCCCTCAGGCCAAATCGTTTCCGCATCATATACCTGGTTTAATCGTGGTACCTACCCGATAAAAGTCAAAGCAAAAGACACCTCTGGTTTAGAAAGCCCTTGGTCGACACCATTGACCGTGAATATCTACAAGCTGGGTGATGTGAACAACGACGGTATGGTGACATTCGCAGATATCGATCCGTTTGTGGCAGCGATTGGAACCACTGAGACGGATTTCCAAACACAGCATCCCACCTGGTCCTGGCTTGCCGCAGATTGCAACCAAGATGGACAGATTACCTTCGCGGATATCGATCCGTTTGTCGCGTTAATCGGTAGCTAACAACATTAAAACAACAGAGTTTATAAACGGTATAAATCGGGATCTGTCGCCTAGTGAAAAAAAAATATCACAGAGAATTCATAGGTTTTTTAAAAAAACAAAACATGGTGCAATCATTGTATCTTTTTGATTATAGCTGCTTTGCATGTATGACAGATTCCTTGGGATATTTCATCCATCGAATGCAACTGCTTTCCACAGATTTCACATGTAAAAGATCCTTCTTTTATCTTCTTTTCTTTCGCGATACTTTGACAAGAAGGACAGAGACCTATTTGGATATCATCGACTGCGTTAAGTTGAGTTCCACATCGTTCACAAAAGTATGTTTCATCGTTTTCCGTCATAATGTTTCAACCTTTCATTCTATGCAGATTGTTCTTTCCGTGTCACAGAGCATGTTCCTATTCATTTTTTTTCTGTTTAATATATACGCGTAACAGTTCTCTCTTTAAAAAGATGCGTGGTTTTTTATTGTGATATTTACCATAAAAAAGGATAATAAGTATCCGGGTTCATGATTGGCCCCTTGGTGTTAGCGGTACGTTAACTAGAGGTTTTGTAACAAAATTATTTCCGCAAATTTTTTTTTGTTCATTAGGGTTTAAATACGAACCTGAATTATAGGAAATACTAATGAAGCGAGCCATTGGTTTTATCGTAAATCCTATTGCAGGGATGGGTGGACGGGTAGGACTCAAAGGAACTGATGGTGTGCTCAAAGAGGCAAAGGCTCGTAAAGCAAAACCAGTTGCACCACAAAAAGCAAGAGAAACCCTCAAAGAAGTTGCTCTTCAAAAGAAAAACAAGGATATCCACTGGCTAACTTGTGCTGATACAATGGGTGAAAAGGAACTGAAAAAAGCAGGGATAAAAAACATCACGATTGTGTACACTCCGAAAAACAAAGAAACATATTCTATAGATACAAAGGATGCGTGCAAACAATTTCTCGTAAAAAATGTTGATTTAATCCTGTTCTGCGGAGGCGATGGAACAGCACGAGATATCTTCGAAATCGTACAGAACAAAATACCAATTCTCGGGATTCCCTCAGGGGTGAAAATGCATTCCGGTGTCTTTGGAGTCACCACCCATGCGACCGCAAAGATGATTGAGGATTTTGTTCAAGGGACAGTACCTATTGGGGACTGTGAAATCATGGACCTTGATGAAGACCTCTATCGAAAAGGTATCTGGAAAGTTCAATTGTACGGGGTCGCAAAAGGAATCATAGAACCAACATATGTTCAAGTGGGAAAAACTTCATTTGAATCGGTATCAGATAACGATAGCAAAAGCGAGCTTGCAGATCATATTCTTGAGGAAATGCAACGAAATCCAACCACGCTCTTTTTCTTTGGACCAGGAGGCACAATCGACGCGATTGCAAAAAACCTTGGATTAGCACACACTCGTCTAGGGATCGATGCGGTTTATCAAAAAAAAGTCATTGGTAGCGATCTGAACGAAGAACAAATCCTCAAGCTACTCAAACAGTACCCTCAAGCAAAACTCATACTCAGCCCGATTGGTGCACAAGGATTTATCCTTGGACGGGGAAATCTGCAGCTTAGCCCCACTGTTGTGAAAAAGATCAAAATAGACAACATCATCGTGGTTGCTACTCCCTCAAAACTTACCGGGACGCCATTTCTACGGGTAGATACAGGAGATAAAACACTAGATTCCCTATTTGCTAAGAAGGAGTTTCTGATGGTTGTTATCGGGTAT
>CAIYYQ010000154.1 GCA_903930505.1 Methanobacteriota archaeon | reverse complement strand
TACGATGTCTAAATAATATAAGCAATTTTAATTTATCTTAATTTTATCACCAATATGTTCTAATTATAAAGATTAAAATAGTCTAAAAACATTCGTATATTGTGCCCCCTAAATTAAAACGTGATATTATGACATATATAGAGATTAAAACAGTCCATGGACGACAGTATAAATATCTACGAAAAAGTATCAGAGATGGAAAGAATGTTCGTCACGTCATGGTCAAATGTTTAGGTCCTCTCCATCCTATCTACAAGACAAAAAGATCGCGCAAGACGAACGCATCGGTTTATTTGAAACCGATAACACCAGATGAACGTGATGCGCTAAGAAGAGCAACACGATCAAATAATGCATTCGTCAGAGATCGAGCAAAGATCCTGCTTCTGTCATCTCAGAGATACATCCCAAGAGAAATTGCAGATAAAACAGGTTGCGAAGCACGCAAAGTACGCAATGCCGTCAAAGCATTCAACCAACATGGGTTGAAGATATTAAACCGGGGAAAAGCACCTGGTGCAGAACAGAAGTTTTCGAAAGAACAGAAAGCACAGATACTGATGATTGCGGCAACAGAACCAAAGAAACTAGGTTTGCATTTTACCACATGGAGTCTGCAGAAATTGCAACAATATCTCATGAACCAAGCAATTGTTGATTCCATCTGCATAGAAACTATCAGAGGTCTCTTGAAAAAAGAAGGGATGAAACTACGAAAGAGTAAGAGATTCCAATACAGTAACGACCTGCAATTCGCAAAAAAAAACTACGGATCGATTCGTTAAAAGAACAACCTCCACCGAATAGTGTTGTGCTCTCATTTGATGAGAAAGGAAAGACACCGGTTAAAAAGTATGGTGGCTGGAAATGGACTAACGAACAACACTATCGTATCCCCTATGCTCAGAAAATCAAAGGGTTGTTTGATCTGTTCGCAGCCAAAGATATTCACACAGGCAGGCGACACCATCGGTTCTATACATGGAAAAACAGCTTCATTGTCATTGATTTTATCAACTGGCTTCTCTACACCATATATCCGGAAAAAGATCTGTACTTTATCCTCGATGGATGGAGTGCACATAAATCCAAAGCATTCCATGCATATGCTGATCTGCAACCACGATTGCATCTCGTTCCATTACCAACTTGTTCATCCTGGATGAACGATATAGAACGAGATTTTTCAAGGATCCAACGAGATGTATTGGACAACAGCTGTTTTTCCAGTCCTAAGGAAGCTATGGATATGATTTCTGCATATATTGAAAAAGAGCTTAATTCAAGTTGAAAGCGTATTTAAGCAATCTCGTTAAAGCAATAAAATAAGGAGTAAATCATTTCCCATCTATGTCACTTTGGGTTTCCCAACTGTATGACTTTGTATTTCCCGTCTTCGTGACTTTTCATTTCCTGTTTTCGTGGTATTTTCTCTTTTAATCTCTTTGATAATCTGATCAAATAATAATCATTACAATTTATCAATCATTTATAAATACTTGTCAAATCACAAAGAAAGTATAACAGTAAACTGATTTTTTTTATCGTTATGATCTTGCACTAACTGTTTTTATTACCCATAAAATGCATATTATTAATTTTATGCATGATTTCTGTGCACAAAATTTATAAATGTGCAATGTTATAGAGGAATCATGGAAGAAAGACATAAACTTCTCCTTATAAAACTCAATCCCTGGTGGAACAACCAAACAGTCACACTGCCTACATTTGAACGGGATCTTCTCCAAGAAATACTCCGATATCTCCCCTATAAACAAGTACTTACGATCATCGGCTTGAGACGAGTAGGAAAAACCATCATGATGAAACAAATTATTCAAAAGATACAAGAACCAAACCAAAACATCTGCTACATCTCCTTTGACGATATCGACTTTCAGGACTACAGAATAGCAGAAGATCTCATCAACTATTTTCTTGAATATTCAGATAAAAAAAAGAAACGATACCTTTTTTTGGATGAAATACAGAAACTCCCGCATTGGGCTGATCTTATAAAAACATATTACGACAACGAAGAAAACCTAAAAATCATAGTGTCAGGATCAGCAAGTCTTGAAGTAAAAAAAGGAAAAGAAACACTCGCAGGACGTATTCTTTCATTTCATCTCCCCGTGGTATCCTTTAGTGAATATGTGCGATATTTCAAAAAAGACTATACAATCTCAAAAGATAATAT
This sequence comes from Methanobacteriota archaeon, assembly GCA_903930505.1. Next base: position 7,967 of record CAIYYQ010000154.1, on the reverse strand, counting down.
TTTTAGGGAGTACGATCTACAGTTCGCTGATAAGAAAGAAACATATCAAACCCTCTGGAACGAGTATCTTATAAAAGGTGCTTTCCCGGAACTCTTTGACATCCCCCTAACCGAGAAAGAATATATCAAGAAATACATGAAAGAATCGGTGATTGAAAAATCAATATCTGACATCGCACGAATCACCAACGAAGATGAAAAACTTATCTATGAACTGTTTCGGCTACTCGCAAACAGTAACGCACGATTATTTGAAATTATTAATCTTGCAAACATTTTAAAAATAAACAGAAATCGCCTCTCACATTGTATTTCTCTTCTAGAAAAATCATTCTTGATCACGATTGCCTATAATTACACTGCAAGTGTCGCAAAACAAGTACGATCCAATAAAAAACAATACATTGCTCACAGCAGTCTTGTCATCGCAATCCTTGATTATCCCTTTGAGGTGCTTACTACAGAACTTGCAGGTCATCTCGTCGAAGGGGTTATTACAACCGCCATTAAAAATGCTTCTTTCTGGAGAACTCCGCAAAAAGATGAAGTCGACATTATCACAAAAGAAGGATTCCCCATTGAAGTCAAATATCAAACACAAATCACAAACAATGATATACGATCACTATTGAAATTTTGTAAAAAATTCAGGAAAAATAAAGGAATTGTTCTTACTAAAAACCTCCTTGAAAAACACAACTTTGAAACAGTAGAAATACAATATATCCCAGCATGGTTCTATTCACTATTGCAGTCTTCTTTAAAAATTTGATGATACAAAAACAACCAACAATAAAATAATATACTGTTAAAGGATGTTCTCTCCTGAAGAGAGGTTTTCCATGGACTATCAAAGCATCGGCTTCAAAGCAGGTCTTGAAATTCACCAGCAGCTTGAGACCCATAAATTATTTTGTTGCTGTCAGTCAAAGATCACAGAAAATATTGATTATTCATTTGAACGGCTTCTGCGGCCGACACAAAGCGAACTAGGTGACGTTGACAAAGCCGCATTAACAGAAGCAAAGAAACATCGAAGGTTTCTGTATACTGCATCTAATCAGTCCACATGTCTTGTTGAAGCAGATGAAGAACCACCGCATATCCCAAATTCCGAGGCAGTAGATCTCGTTCTCACCATGGGTGCTCTTCTTCAAGCTAAAATCGTGGATGAAATTCAGTTCATGCGTAAGATTGTTATCGATGGGTCAAATACATCCGGTTTTCAACGAACAGCGCTCATTGCGGTCAATGGAATATTGCAGAATGTGCGTATTCAAACCATTGCGTTAGAAGAGGACGCTGCACGTAAACTTACAGAGAAAGGAAAACTCGTGAACTACGGGCTTGACCGTCTTGGTATTCCCCTTATTGAGATCACGACCGCTGCTGATATTAAAACTCCGCAGCAGGCACGGGATGTCGCAGAACAGATAGGGCTTTTGCTTCGTTCTACAGGAAAAGTAAAAAAGGGTCTTGGGACCATCAGACAGGATCTGAATGTCTCTGTTGCAGGTGGCGCACGTGTGGAAATCAAAGGGGTACAGTCACTGAGCTCCATTACACGTGTTGCACAGAATGAAGCACTTCGACAACTAGGACTCATAGAAATCTCAAAGATATTACGACAGCGAGTAACTTCTAAAGATTTCAACAATAAAGAACATAAAAATTTTACAATCGTTTTTAAAGACAGCAAATCAAACATTATTCGAAAACAGATCGAGGATAACGGATGCGTAAAAGGAATCCGTCTCCCGGGTTTCAACGGTCTTTTAAAACGTCCAGAAACCCGCGTAGGCAAAGAACTTTCGATTTATGCAAAGCTTTCCACAGGTATTGGCGGGATCCTACATAGTGACGAACTACCTGCATATGGGGTTACAGATAAAGAAGTTACATCGATTCGAACATTGCTACATCTTCAGGAGAACGATGCGTTTGTTCTAGCGATTGGGGGCGAATCAATGGTAGATTCTGCTCTTGATGCTGTTGTTGAACGAGCAGTAATGTTTCTTGATGGTGGTGTACCCGAGGAGGTCCGACGAAGTCTCCCTGATGATACCACAGAATATATGAGGCCACTCCCAGGTTCTGCTCGAATGTACCCAGAAACCGATGTTCCACCGTTAAGAGTCTCATCAGATGATCTTCACAGGATTAAGGAACATCTCCCGGAGCATCCTTCGGAAAAACAGAAACGGTTTATCAAAGAGTACCAACTCCACGATGAGCAGATAAAACAGCTACTTGAAAGTGGATACGAACATGACTTCGAGCGTTTAGTAAAAGAATTCCCTCTGTTAAAAAATACGATTATCCGAACGTTTCTCAATACTTTTCCTGAATTGGAACACGAGGGAACACCAATAGATAACATTGATGAAAGATTGCTTTCTTTGGTTTTTTCTGCGTTATCTAGAAATCAATTTGCGAAAGAAGCGGTTCCATTAGTGTTAAAATATCTTATCCAACATCAAAATATTTCACTTGATGAGGCAGTAACACAATGCGGGCTGCAGATTACGGGTCAGGATGCAATCGTACAATGTATTAGAACAATTGTTTCAGATCGAAAAGACTTCATAAAACAACGAGGAAAAGCAGAATCTTTAGGACCGCTGATGGGCATTGTCATGAAGGAGCTACGCGGAAAAGTCGATGGAAAAATTGTTAGTACGATTCTGGAACAAGAAATTGATAAGATTATCTAACGCGTTTTAGTAGTAAATATTTCAGGTTTTTATAGCCGTCTCCGAAGCTTTGTAGTTTCACATCTCCTTTGCGGATGTATAATGTGGATGGGATTTCTTTTGCTTTTATTTGTTTGGATGTGAACATTTCTATTTTGATTTCCTCGGAAAACGGCATACCGTCATGAAACGCTTCTAACGGCTGTATTTTTGTTAACGATTCTTTTTTGAATATCCACATGCCTGATTGGGAATCCTTGATGTTAATTAGGTATAGGAGGCGTAGAATGAAAGCAAGGATTATGTTTCCGAAACGATGTTTTAACGACATAGAACCTTTAGTTATTTCTGCAAATCGATCTGTTGTGAGAAAATCTAGGTGCTCATCTATGAGTATTTGGATGTAGTCTTGTATTTTATCAAAGGGATACGTTGCATCAGCATCACCAGTTACGATGATATCGCCGCTTGCTTGAGGGATTCCTGTTTTATATGCGCGACCGTATCCTTTGCGTTTTTCTATGATGATTTTTGCGCCTTTCTGATTTGCTATTGCTTGAGTGTTATCTTGTGAGTCTCCATCCACAATAATAATTTCTATGTCCCATCCCATTTTTTTAAATATTTCTTTTGGTATTGTATCAATGGTTTTTCCAATGCCTTGCTCTTCGTTCAAGGTGGGAAGAATAATACTAATTTTCAGATGAACTCACACATCCAGGCCTTGTTTAGAAAAAGAGAATACACATAAGCGTTAAAAAGGTTTATTTAAAAAAAAACAAAAAAAAAGAAAAAAAGAGATGGAGAGGGGATGTTCCCTCTTATTTTTGTCTGCGTCTGAGAAGTATGAATGCTACTCCCAGTGCTGCAACCAGTGTCAGGAGCTCAAATCCTGGTACGCCTGCGGGTTTAATAGTTATTGACTCAGTTGTCGCATCTTTAAACCCTGCGAATGTCGCTGTGACTGCTCCAGATGTTTCTGCTGTGATTGCAATGCTGACTTGACCGTTCACTGTTGTTAACGTCTGACCGCTGAAGGTAACAGTTGCACCAGTTACTAATCCACCGGTGTCGTCACTGACGGTTACCGTTACTGGAGAGCTGTATTTTCCATCAGTACCTTTTGTACCCGTGAGAGTAATCTTTAATGAAGGTACGTTGACGACCTTAATCGTCTCGGTAGCTGTCGAATATCCAGGTGCTGTAGCAGTGATCTTGTAGTCAACTGTTGTTGATACGGTGGGGGCTGTAAGCTCTAATGTTCCTGTGGTCGTAGTTTTTGTTTCGCCACCGAACTTGATGGTTACTGTTGCATCAGTGATAAGAACATCGTTGTATTTTGCGCTCACGGTGAAGGTTCCGCCTTCATTAACTGAAGGATCGCTTAGGTCAAGAGTCATCGTCTTTCGAGCTGCAGAGGTAATGACAAATTGGTTGTCAGGATCGGTTTCGTTTTCAATGTAGATGATAACATCACCACTGGCTTCGGAGGTGACTGAGAATGTTACCATACCATTGACGTCGGTGTGCGCATCATCGGGTAACTTGGCAAGTACTGTCTCATTAAGTGCTTTGCCGTGATCAAGGCCAACTCGAACGTCGTTAAGAGCAGCACCAGTTGCAGGATGAGTAACTGTAATAGTTACAAACGTGGATTCACCGATATAAATGGCCGCGGGGTTTGGTGTGGCTGTTGCTGTGGTAACACGAAGGAGACCATCAGCATCTCGAGATTGTCCATCTTCTGGTGTGTAAGCAAAGGTCACATTACCAAGAGTGGTTGCATTGACATTATTGATAGTACCAATACCGTTTTCAATTGGTATTGAACTTGGACTTATGCCAGCAATAGAGGCTTCGGGTGTAGTTGACATATTATTGACGGATAATGTGCCGTTGCCTGCAGGTGTTACTTGGAATGTCACATTGGTTTTAGTGTCAATGAGCCATGCAAGAACTGATGGAGAACAGGTTACAGCATATTTAGTTATGGTCAGAGTTGCATTTTTCCCTTGACTGTCGTGAGTGTTGTTGTACGCATAGATGTAATAGGTACCACCCGAGAGGATAATCTGCTCATCGGTTATATCATATTTTCCACTTGTACTCCATGTATCATCACCGGTAACAAGTACTCCGGTTTCGTTATAGAGAGCAACGCGTAAACCACCATGGGTTGTTTTATCTGGATGTCCACTGCCATCAACGAGAGACACAGTAATATGATAATATGTGCCATCTCCAGCGTAGGAACTTGTTGGCGTCATGTTAACAATCATGTTATGGTTCTTTTCCATGAGTACATTCGCGTAGCCCCAGAAATTTTGTCCTGGCTCACTGGCAGCTATGGTGATGTTTTCAGGTGCGGTAATTCCTTGGGTTGATGCAGGAATCCAAAATGTGTATACACCGCCGTACCCGTTTCCAGCAGAGTTATCACCCGTGGTATCATTAATATATGTTCCATCTTTCCAGAAGAGCCATACATGTGATGATTTAACGGGATCTCCATCTTTATCTTTCACAGTCACTGTTAAATTGATATCACTACCAACCGTAAATGAATCAAATGAAGGTGTAACTTGTGTCCCGTTGATGATGTTAATGGTTTCACTTGCAGATCCATTGTTGTTTCCAGGCCAGTCTATCGTTATCGTAATGGTACCACCAGGTTTCGTTGGAATCACATTAGCAAGCCAATCACCCTTACCATTATTAACATGCGTCAATGTGGTGCCGTCGAGGGGGTAAAGGATATCACCTGTAACTGAGATGTTCTGCCAGTTTTCGTTAGCAATATCATCACCGTAGTATCTTCGTCCTTGATCGTCAGCAATGTCTGTTCCAAGTATAGAGAATGAGATTTGTTGGTACGGAGCAGTATGACCTGTTCCAGGATATGCAGGAACGCTAATCTTTTTGTCAATCGTGGTGCCTGTAGAGGAATCGTTATCACTATTTATGATAATTCTTACTGGTGGGGTTGCACTTGTTACTGTGAAAAGTTTACTGTTGTTCCAAATTTCAGCTCCACTAGCATTTTTGGTAAAGAATACAGACCAAGATCCATTATCCATACTGTACCAAGCAGCTGCAAGTTGTGGGATGATAACGCTATAGTTACCAGTACTTCCATTTGCTCCGATAGCTAAATCAGTCAAAGCTCCATTACCTAAGTAGGTACTGTTTCCAACTTTCTTAATCCGAACCCAACCATCGGTAATTCCACTGCCATCAGCCGCAGTCACATTGACATCGATACGAGATTCAAAACCCCAGTAGGCCGTAGTATTTGTTAATGAGATAATTGGTTTACCTTTATCAACGGTAAATGTTTGCATCGTTGCATTTTCCTCCGGAGGATCCCAAGGACCACAACGTGTATAGTTGTAATGATCTTCGGCCCAGTAAACGGTATTATTTGTAAGTACTGTAAAGTTTTTACCGTAAGCACGGGTATCATTGTATCCTGCTCCTGCAGCTCCTGCATTTACGTTCCATACTGTTGAATAGGTTCCATCTTTTTCATCCTTATACGTATATTCGTTGCTATTTGGTGTATCAAGATCTTTATACGCTCTGACTGTGTATGTACCGGACATAGTAATATTATGATTAATACCAAAAGTATACGTACCTTCGTTAGCTCGTGCATGGAAAACAGGGTATCCGAGCGGGTCGATAAGATCTATATAACAAGCAGCAGCTTGATCTACCTTCAGTACAGTAATTGTTTTACTTCCAGTGTCACCATACGTGATATCAGAAATAGTGCTAATCGTATACACAGTTGAGGTATTGACCCAGAAAAACGCCTTAAACGTTGTTGCATCACTTCCATTGATTTGACTGGGATTGTTAGTATCAAATATCCACATCCCTGCTCGATCTAACAGAATTGGACCGCTTAACTGAACTGTGCCAGGACTAATACCAGTGATTAAAGTCGCAGCACCACCTCCTCCAACAATCATTGCACGTTCATACCATTCTACAGATTTCGCCGAAGGAGTATCGGTACAATTGTATGCTGGTTTGTAAAGATAGTACGTTGTACTAGCAGTCATGCCGGTTGTATCAAAGCTTGGTTGCACAGTATTTACTGCATCATACGTCAACACTGTGGTTGCATTTCCCCAATCATCAATACCTGGCGTTGTTGCTGGCGGGTAAGCTTTAACATTTGGTATAGCTATAAACATAGCCATAAATACTGACGTTACCATTGCAAACGCCATCAACATCACTACTATTCTATTTCCTTTCATTTTTTTTGTCCTCCTAAATTTTTTCATCATTTTCTATTAGACGGTCCGAGTTATTCGATATCGATTCACACCGTGAAACGATGCCAACGCCCATACTGCTATCTAATATGGTAATATGAGCTGTCATATCTTTGGGCCTCACCGGACCTTATCCCACGTAAATAACTACCTCATTTATATAAGTTACGATTTTCTGTATCTAATAGCAATCAAATATTGATATGTCAACAGATATAATACCTCGTTGTTTTTACGACAAATGCCGTATCCGAATTAACATTATCAAATGATTAATTTCTTCCCATTAGCATTACTTCCTGACTTTAAATATATTTGATTTTCTCCCCCGGGAAGGTAGCATCAATACTGTGTACATGGTCCTCCTAGCATTATACATTCGTTACTGAAGTACGGATGTAATGAGAAACAGAAGAGAAGAAGCCTTTATTCCCAGCTACCGTTCGATTGGTTATGTATGAAGCAGCAACACAACAACTTATGAGAGATCATCATTTAACTCGGAGGAACGCGAGAGGAATCGCTGAAACTATGTTGAGGGGGTATAGTGATTGGTAAAGTCAGGAAGTAATATTAGTTATTCAAAAAATTATTGCTAGAAAAAAGCATATTCAGTTCCCCAACAATGGAAAACAGTACCTTAACGAATAAATACACCTACTAGTATTTGCCTTGTGAAAACCCCGCCTTAGCTCAGTCTGGCTGGAGCGGCCGGCTGTAGACCCATATGGCCGTGACCGGCAGGTCCCCGGTTCAAATCCGGGAGGCGGGACTTCATATCTTTTACATAGACATAAAATACTAGATATATATTATATTAATACAAATGGTAACCGAAAAAATCAAAGGTATACAAGTACGATTCAAACAAGCAGAACAAACGCGGTTGTTTCTCTCTAAAAATAACAATCTCCGTACCGATTTACGCATTATCAGAGATAAACAATTCGTTTATTTCCCTATAAAAAGCATTCCAAAAACGTTGTTT
>CAIYYQ010000153.1 GCA_903930505.1 Methanobacteriota archaeon | reverse complement strand
GATACATTATCAGTGGAAGAGGCGTTAAAAGAAAAAAAACTGAAATGTCCAACCTGCGGGAAACCATTTACTGAAGCGTATCCGACGAATCTGATGTTTTCTACAAGTATTGGTGCAGGTGAAGGTAGAAAAGCGTTTTTACGACCAGAGACTGCACAGGGGATGTTTACAAATTTTCATTTCCTCTATAGATATAGCAGGGAACGGCTTCCGTTTGGGGTAATTCAAGTTGGACGCGGGTATCGTAATGAAATCTCCCCCCGGCAGGGAACTCTTCGACAGCGGGAGTTCTCCATGGCTGAAGCTGAAATCTTTTTTGATCCAAAAAATAAAACACATCATTTGTTCGATTTGGTGAAAAAAACAAAGATTCATTTATTTGATAACGAAAAAGAATTCACTATCTCGTTGGATGATGCAGTGAAACAACATGTGATTAACAACCAAGCACTAGCATATTACATGTATCTGACCCACGAGTTTTTGCTTGCAGCTGGTGTTGACCAAAAAAAATTCAGGTTCCGAAAACATGCATCTGATGAGCTTGCGCATTATGCCACAGAATGCTGGGATGCTGAACTGTATAGTGAACGGTTTGGTTGGATTGAATGTGTGGGAATAGCTGATCGTTCCGCCTATGATCTCAAGGCACATATCACTGCATCGGGAACTGATATGTATGCAGTAAGAAAATTCGATGAGCCGAAAGTTGTTGAGCAGAAGAAAATTGTTCCGAAGATGGATGTTCTTGGCCCGCTGTTTAAGGGTAACGCAGGGAAAATTAAAACCCTGCTTGAAACCATGGATGTTACTGATTCCATGAAAAAACTGACAATGACTCTTGATGGGAAAACCGTTGAGATTCCAAAGAATTGTTATGAAATCATTCAGGTAAAAGAAACAGTGTTTGGGGAGAAGTTTGTTCCTCATGTGATTGAACCATCCTATGGGATTGATAGGGTTCTGTATTTTGTGTTGGAGCATAATTTCGTGGAGACAACAAAAAAAGATGAAGAATATCGCGTGTTACGATTAAATCCTGTGGTAGCACCGGTGAAAGTAGGAGTGTTTCCCCTTGTAAACGATGATAAACTTGCATCTCTTGCAAAACAGATTGATACAGAATTGCGCGATGCGGGGATCACCACATATTATGACGATGGAGGAACAATCGGGAGACGATATGCACGGATGGATGAGATTGGGACGCCGTTTTGTATTACCGTTGATCATGATTCGCTCGAAGATAACAAGGTAACAATCAGGAATCGTGATACTACAAAGCAAGAAAGAAAAAAGATAGAGACTATCACCTTGTATATCAAAGAGAAGATATCTTGCTGATTTTTTAAAATGTTTTAGCAGTTTTATCTACTATTTCAAGAGCCTCATCTATTTCTTCAGAAGAGATTGTCAATGGCGGTCGGAATCGTATGGTTGTAGCTCCGCACGTAAGAACGAGTAGGTTGTTTGTGTAGAGTTTATTTTTCATTTCATCTCTCTCTTTTGGGGTTGGTAAGTCAAAGGCGCACATGAGTCCGCATCCGCGTGCGTTTGATATTTTGTTTGGATATTTCTTTTCTATTTCTTCCAGGCCATGTACTAAACGTTTTCCTTGCACTTCAGCATTTTTAACAAGATTTTCTTCATCGATAACCTCGAGATATTTCTGACAGCGAACCATGTCGACCAGGTTTCCCCCCCATGTTGAATTGAGACGACTTTCTACTTTGAAAACGTTATCTTTAATTTCGTCTACACGGTTTCCTACCATGATGCCGCAGACCTGTGTTTTTTTCCCAAATGCGACAATATCCGGTTTGAAATCAAAATTTTGATAGGCCCACATTTTCCCAGTAAGTCCAACACCGCTTTGCACTTCATCTACAATGAACATCATCTCATTTTCATCACAGAGCCGACGAAGTTCATGGAAAAATTCTTTGCGGAAATGATTGTCTCCACCTTCACCCTGAATAGGTTCTATAATGAGAGCGGCGATATCGTCAGGGTTTTTTTCAATGGCATCTTCGATTTCTGTGACTGCTTGCCGTTCAAGCTTTTTTACTTTTTCAAGGTTCTCTTTGTTCATGGGGAAGGTAATCTTTGGATTTATGATACGTGGCCAATCAAACTTAGTGAAATATTTTGTCTTATCCAAATTAAAGGTATTCGTCATTGAGAGCGTATACCCGGTTCTCCCGTGAAACGCTTCTTTGAAATGGATCACTTTTCGTCCGATCTCTCCTTTTTCTCGTGCGATATTTTTTCGTATTTTCCAATCAAATGCAGTCTTCAAACCATTTTCTATTGCAAGTGCTCCACCGCTGATGAAGAACAGATGGTGAAAGTTTTTCGGAACTGCATATTTTGCAAACGAGTCGACAAACTCAGCCATTTCTACTGTGTATATGTCAGAGTTCGTAGGATTGTGAATAGCTATTTCTCCCATTTTTTTAACAAAATCTGGGCTAGTAAGTTTAGGATGGTTGCATCCTAATGGGGCGGTAGCAAAAAACGAAAAACAATCAAGCATATATTTTCCTGTTCGGGAGTCGTATATTCGGCAACCTTTGCTTTTTTTCAGATCCAAGACTAAATCAAATCCGTCTGCAAGCATGTATTTGCCGAGTGTTTTGTGGACATCTGTTGGTTTAATCGACATGGTTATATCTCCTTTAAAATAGGAATGTTTCCCTGTTTAGAGCGGTATCCTTCGTTGTTATAAAATGATATCGGTGGTTTTTTTCGTGAACGTCTCTGTTTTCTCATCGAATTTTATACCCATTTCTTTCAACTCATCTAAGATAGGATTATAGATTTCTGGAACCACCGGGATATGAACACCGGTTATGTTCATTTTTTTCTGCAGTATCATCTTTACTGCGATGGCTGCTGGGAGTGCGACGGTCCGTGCAATAGAAGTGTCACCATCAGGGATGCCATAGTCTACTAAGGTTGAAGTGATATATTCTTTTTTCGATTGATATTCAGCGATGAACTCATGGTGCATGACTACCATGTCTCGTTCATGTTCTGCCATGGACATCTTTTTTAGGGTGAGGACATTGAGATAATCTAAGGGGTTGTTTTTGTCTTTTGGTAATGGTTCATCACTAAAAAGGCCGAGCCATTCAAGTCGTTTGATAACCGCAGCATATGGTTTGAGGCCAAGATACTTTGCTGTTGCATGTGGAAGATTTTCTTTTGGTTTCGCACCGATTAAATGTCTCGTGAGTTCTCCGTATGTCTTCCCAGAGAAACCCTTGGGTGGTTCTTCACTGAGCCAGTCAAGAGCTACGATACTGCGGAGAGTCTCACACCATCCTGTCATTCTGAAGGTACCGCGATACACTGTTGTTGCATCTTTTAATCCATAGATTTCTTTGTAGGGCACGGAATTTCGGTTTGGATAATTTTCAAATGTTCCTGCACCTTTTACATCTTGTAAGCAATAATTCTCAAATAGTTGTTCACCGGGAATTGATATTTCTTTTCCATTTTCCAACCATTTGGCAGCATTACGAGACGCAAGAAGAACACCACGCGGAGACCATGAAAACTTATAACCAAATGGATTGGTATTCGCCTCATGGGCGGGAAGCGCACCCG
>CAIYYQ010000152.1 GCA_903930505.1 Methanobacteriota archaeon | reverse complement strand
GATTTAGCTGTACATTTTGATTTAATTTGGTGCTAGGCTCATATCCTTGTTTATTTGCAATAATTGTATATGACCCCATAGGAATTGAAATCATATAATTTCCTTTTGTATCCGTTGTTACACATTTTACGGTGGTACCGGTTTCTGCGTTGATCGCACAAATGCTTACGCCACTTAACGGTTTTTTTGCGTCATCGGTAATCAATCCATACAATAACCCTTCCTGTGTATTCTCCCCAGTTGATAACACGGTAACCGTTTCTGATGCACTTTGATACCCGCTTTTCGAAGCAAGTACAGGATAACTTCCGGTTGTCTCTGGAGCAGTGAACGTTACCTGCCCTGAGGAATCCGTGGTTTGCGTTTCCCCGTTAAACGTGACAGATGCCAAAGCAACAGCAACATCATCCGCGGTGACCGTGATAATAAAACTGTGTTTTGCTAGAACCGATGAGGCAACAACGATCTCTAACGGTGTTTCCGTTGGTTGACCTGTAATAACAACTGTTAACGATGGGGACCAGCTGCTTTCTGCACCGTAGTAATCCTTTGCTTTGACTTTCACTGAATACGTTCCTGCGGCTATCCATTGATGACTTGTACACGATTGTGTGGCCCAGCCGCTGGTTGTTCCATCACCCCAGTCAAAGAGATAAAACACTTGGTCATTTTGTGGATCAATGACCAAATTAACACAATATGTATAAAGGGTGCCAGTAAGTCCTGTTGATGTCCCTGATGGTTTGTCAGGAGCCCCTGGAGGCGTATTTTCATGGTCAAAAAATCCATACACATAATCATTTTCAACGCCACCACCAGTCTCAGATCCACCGACAATCTCGTACGTAGTGATCCACACCCGCCCATCAGCTATAGCGGGCTGTATATTTACAGGATAGCCATGCAGTAGTTGGTATCTCCAAACCTCAGTACCATTGTTTGCATTAAAGCAATAAAAATAATAATCTGATCCGATTTCACCGTCGATATAAACCTTTTCATCAGCAACTGCTGGAATCATAGAACCACTGATGGTAAGATTCCATACTTTAACACCCGTATCTGCATTCACACAATAGAATCTTCCACTTCCTGCAGTTTCACGGAAGTACACGTTGTTATAGGCGACAGCAGGATTACCGATTTCCCCTAATTGTATTGGTTGGAATGACCAATATAACTGTGTAGTCCCATTCCCATACCCCGTAGCATCCAAACAGAGTAATTCATTTCCTGAACCGATAAAAACTCGTCCATAAGCAACTACAGGAGTTGTCGATGTTGCTGTCAACCTTGTATAATTCCAGAGATGATTTCCAGTATTTGCATCTACGCAATAGATCTCTGAAGGGCCAGAGTTTGAGGCGACGAAATACACTTTTCCGTCGGCGACCGCTGGTGTTGAATAAATTCCATAGGCTGCAGTGAAATTCCATGCTTCTGTTCCATCGGTGTTTATACAATATAATTTATGGTCACGGTCACGGGTTCCCAAGTAGATCTTCCCATCAACAACATTCAACGAGGCATTCTGTCCTATTGCAAATCCACGAGATGATGCCCATTGCGTGGCCCCGGTTGTCGCATTAAGGCATAAAAGACTAGCAGAGCTATCAATGATATAGAGACAACCATTCACGACAGTAGGAGTCATACCCCACGCAGGTGTAATTGGTTTATGCCACAGAAGTTCTCCGTTATACGCATTATAACATGTCACCTCTGATCCCGCCTCATATCCTGAACCATACAGTTTCCCATCAACGAAAATAGGTGATGAAAAGAATTGTATTTGTTTTTCTAAGAACGTGAAATTAGCTGATGGCGCAGTGGAATTCGAGTACCCTGTATGCGCGGGGTCGTGACCATACATCGGCCATGAAAAACCGATCGCCGGTACTACCACAGCTGGTGGCTTCCCATCTGCGTTATCCTGAATGATGCTGTTACAGTTTGTTATCAGAATTAGAAGAGCTATTAGTCCGATTATTTCTATTTTTTTTCTCATATTGGGATCCACCTACCAAATCCTATTTTCACAAACACTAGTATATTTTGCGTAATCATATTTCTTAAGAGATTTTATTTCTTCTAGGAAATACGCTTTATCATTGTTTCTCCTCACCAAGGTTATTTCGAGTGCTATTCCATAATTTTTACAATGTTGAATTTATTGATAATAGTATAAATAGATTATTTGGAATCTATCGAACAGGACCCATTCCTGCACGTACTACCTGAAAAAAAATAAAAAATTAAATTGTTTGTAAAAAATAAGGTGTAGCTTTTCATCTTCGTATCTTACGTTGATACTTCAGACTACGCAAAATATCCAGCTGCAATTATAAAAAGATAAATGTGTTTCTACGATTCACTATTCCTTACTTAATAACCACTTCCATAATGGGATAAACTGAATTATTGCTTTATCTCCGAACCACTCTGCTTTTTCTTTTCGTTCCGTATCTTCATTAATAATTAAAAGATTTTTACATTGTAGTTCTTCCCCCGCTTTTATTAAGGTTCGTATCTCTCTGTTTTTTGTATCCAAATTCTTCACGTTATAACATACTTGTATGAGTTGCTCAACATGCGCTCCCTTTTTTATTACAAAGTCCACTTCTTCTTGTTGCTGGTTTTTCCAATAAAAAACATTTGTTCTGCCGCTCATCTCTTCTTTTTTTAATGCGCATGCAACGACATTCTCATACAACTTTCCTCGATCAGGACTTATGGTAAACGCTTTCGCCTGAATAAATCCATTATCGATGCAGTATATCTTTTTATTCGATGATAATTGGTCTTTCACTTTATATGAAAACCTGCTGAGACTAAACAAAATGAATGACTCCTCTAAATAACTGAGGTATTTTCTCGTAGTATGCGAGCTTTTTATCTTACTTATTTTTGTTAAAGAGTTGAAAGAATATTCATTCGCAACATTTGAGATGAGATAATACGCGAGATCCTCTATTTCTTTTGCATTTCGTATTTTATATCTTTTTACAATATCTTTGTACACAATAGAGTTGAACAACATCGATAAATATTCTTTGAGCTCAATATCTTTCACTAACGGCTCAGGAAAACCGCCATGAATAAGATAATATGATAGCTTCTCTTTTATTTCTGAGCTGGTTAACTCTTTATCTTCGAGAGTTAAATATTCTTTAAATGAGAATGGAAAAATAGTAATTAGGAAATGTCTTCCTGTGAGGTGAGTTGATAATTCTTTGCTTAAAAGCTTTGAGTTGCTTCCTGTAAGTACTAAATTATATCCTTGTCTTTGTAATCTGTTAATAAAAAGTTCCCATTTTGGAAGATTCTGAATTTCATCAAAAAGAACGTATTTTGGATTACTATATATCGAATTTAAAGCAGTTATTATCTCATCATAATTTTGCACATCACTTAGTTTTTCATCGTCAAAATTAACATACCCGAAATTGCCGAGCGTATTCAAAAAATGAATTGCAAAAAAAGATTTCCCTGCTCTTCTGGGACCTACAATTACTTTTATGATGTTATTGTTCAATTTTATATTCGTTTTTCTTTCTATGTATTTTTCTTTTAATCGTGTTTCCATTTCACGTTTCTGCAAAATAAGTGTATCTCGAATTTCCTGCAACATAAATAATATATTGCAAAATAGTTTATAAATTTTTGTATTATAAATTTAATTCATTTCATCCTTGATCAAGAAGAAGCGACATAGAGAAACAGGAAAATCATCATTCAAGCCGTATGGCAGTGGCTCATAGAAAACGAAGTGTAATCGATGAGTAAGGGAAGCGTGTCAAGTGACGACTTCAGGAAATGGTAAGCAACGAAAATGGGATAAGATGCAGGCGACGAAAATGGGAAATCAAAAGTGACACAAACGGGAAATATCCTAGGTGACACGGATGGGAATTATTTCTTGGAGGATGGGAAATCAGAAAGTGACATCGTTGGGAAATGATTTACTCCCTATTTTATTGGGTTACGAAGACTGCTTAAATCAAGGTCAACAAGACACATTTCAAGTGACACCGATGGGAATTGCCGGGTTATTGTTGATGATGCAGTGAAGGTTGTTTATTAAAGACCTAAATCTACGAAGTTTATATGATTTTTAGAAAAAAAAGAAAAAAAGAAAGAATTTCGTCTGAATGACAACATCAATACATTTCCATTCACGTTAGCAATTCTATGATGACCACCAATATGTGGTAATTAGGTGACCGTCCCCTGATAGAGGACTTTCTGTGCTATCTATCGTGTAATACAGGTATTCAATTACCCAATTGCCATCACTATCATAATGTCCATAAGCGCCGCCTATGTGATCTTTTCCTCTTTGAAACGGCCCAGGATTGTCCATCATAGACACGTCGAGTATATTTGCTTTCGCTTTCTGAACGAATACCGGACTTGCAAAAAGTGCAAGCGAGACCGCTGCAAACGCCAACCCAAAGATTAATATTTTTGTTGTCTTCATCTTTTCATCACACCCGTTCTTTTTTCATTTTTTTGTTTGAGCACCACCCAAACAATAATTATTATAAAAAATATTTAT
>CAIYYQ010000151.1 GCA_903930505.1 Methanobacteriota archaeon | reverse complement strand
GTTTATCCCCCTGTTGAGCAAGCATCGGACGCATCACGTTTTGAACAAAAACTGGCTCTTTATTTTCTTGTTTTTTCTCATCAGATAGATTTTTCCATGATGCAGGATACATCACTTCTTTTACGTTGTCTAAAGAAGCATCCACTGCCTTCCAGTTCATCTCAACAATAGTCTGTCCTTTTTTCCCATAGGTTTTCTCAATCGCATCCTTCAGATACTTTATTGCATCGTCGATTGGGATCACGTTTGACAGTTTAAAAAAAACGGTTTGCATCACCATGTTAATACGACCGCCAAGACCGATATCCTCTGCGATCTTTACCGCGTCGATATTGTAGAACTTTAAATGTTTCTGAGCAATCGTTTTCTTTAGCGAATTAGGAAGATACTTCTCCATCTCTTCAACGGTCCATGGTGAATTCAGGACAAATGTTCCGCCCTCGCGGATACCCTCGAGTAAATCATATTTGTCAACATACGATGACTGATGACACGCAATATAGTCTGCCTTATCAATAAGATAGGTTGAATGGATCGGTAATTTTCCAAACCGCAAATGAGACATCGTCACACCACCTGATTTCTTTGAATCATACGCGAAATACCCTTGGACATATTGACTCGTCCGATCACCGATAATTTTTATCGCATCTTTATTCGCCCCAACAGTCCCATCTGATCCCATGCCCCAGAATTTACATCGAATAAGACCCTCAGGAGCAGTATCAATCGGTTCAGAAAGTGGAATCGAGGTATTTGTCACATCATCGACAATACCAACAGTGAAATGATTCTTAGGCAAGGGAAGTTTAAGGTTATCATAAACAGCTTTTGCCATTGTCGGTGTGAACTCCTTTGATCCCAGTCCATAGCGGCCACCAAAAATAGAAACATCTAGTTTTTTATCATGAATCACAGAACAAACATCAAGATACAATGGTTCACCAAAACCTGTGCTTTCTTTTGTTCGATCAAGTACCGCTATCTTTTTGACAGATTTAGGGAGAACCTTTACAAAATAATCTGCGGAAAAAGGCCGGTAGAGTCGGACCTTAACTAACCCAACTCTCTCTCCTTTCTTCAGTAAATATTCAACGGTTTCAATAGCGGTTTCACATCCTGATCCCATCATCACTACAACACGGTCTGCATCTGGGGCACCAACATAATCAAACAGCGAATACGTTCGTCCAGTCAGTTTCCCTACTTTCTGCATTTCCTCTTCAACGATGCCTGGTACCGCCTGGTAAAACTTGTTTGACGCCTCAGTGACCTGGAAATAAATATCAGGATTCTGCGCTGATCCTCTAAGATGAGGATGTTCAGGATTCAACGCTCGATTTCGATGTCGTTTAATCCCATCCCAATCAACTAATGGAAGGATATCCTCATAATTAATCATTTCAATTTTTTGAATCTCATGAGAGGTGCGGAACCCATCAAAAAAATGCATAAAAGGAACGCTTGCACGAATTGTTGAAAGATGGGCAACCAAGGCGATATCCATGGCTTCTTGTACAGAATTAGATGCAAGTAAAGCAAATCCTGTTGCTCGTGTAGCCATCACATCTTGATGATCACCGAAAATCGAAAGCGCTTGACCAGCAATCGCGCGACCAGTTACATGAAAAACAGTTGGCATCAGTTCACCAGCGATCTTATACATATTGGGGATCATGAGCAGTAATCCTTGAGATGCAGTAAATGTCGTCGCACAAGCTCCTGCACTAAGAGCACCATGGACCGCACCAGCAGCGCCACCTTCAGATTGCATTTCAGCGACTTTCAGAAGCTGCCCAAACATATTTTTTCTTCCATGAGCAGCCCATGCATCGACTTCTTCACCCATTGGAGATGAAGGAGTAATTGGATAGATTGCTGCGACATCACTAAATGCATACGCTATATGCGCAGCCGCGGTGTTTCCATCAATACTTTTCATGATTTTTTGAGTTTTTTTCGTAGATTCCATCATAGTTTGTTGCCCTTCCATATAAAACACCTTCTAAAATCATAGATTAATTTTAGATATGATTAGGTTGTGGATGATTATGTGGTAACTAGGAAGAATACATAAATATTTGGTTCAACGAAGTTTCAGATAGCAAAACACTCTAAGTCTCCTATCCAATAGATAGGCTGTTTTAACTAGAAATGATAATATAACCGTAATAGTTATCGATTGCTATCTATCGGGAGGTTGTACGAGAATGATAAAAGAATTCAAAGAAGGTAATATTACAATAAAAGTTGATTATTCGAAATGCACGGGCCTTGGCGAATGTGTAACCGCATGTCCAGTGGAAATTTTCGAAGTTGTTAATGGAAAAGCAACAGTGAAAAACCTCGCGGATTGCATCGAGTGTTGCGCCTGCGTGAACGCATGTCCAAACAAAGCAATTGAACACAGTTCCTGCTAAAAAAATAGTGAATATCCCATTATATTTTTTCATGACTTCAATCGATAAAAAAACAGCAGATTTTCATAGATGGTTATATGGCAGATAAAGATATAGAAATACAGCTTGTGAAACAATGGCCTGATGAAGAAATCATTCATTTATACAAAGAAGCTGGCTGGTGGAAAGAAACCTATAATAAATCGACGATTCAAAATATGATCAAAGGAAGTTTTGTTTTCGCGGTAATTATCGACAGAAAAACAAAAAAAACTATAGGTATGGGTCGCGTGCTTTCCGATGGAGTCTCAGATGCATACATCCAGGATTTAATGATACTTCCAGGATACCGAAAACAGGGCATAGGAAAAAAACTCCTCGTTACACTTCTTCACTATTGTCTGAAACACAAGATTATGTGGATTGGTCTTATCGCAGAACCCGGAACTGAACCGTTTTATCATAGCGCAGGATTGCAACAGATGAAGAATTATATTCCTATGCGGTATGAACTGGTGAACAATCATGATTAACCTTGATGATTTCAAAAAAATCACCCTTGCAGATAAACCCATATTTGATGCTTTTTACACCAAATATCCTGTGGTTCATAGCGATAACATGTTTACCACCATGGTAAGCTGGGGAGAATACGTAGATTACCGATATCTCTCTATAGATGATAATATCGTCATTATGACCAAACTAAAAAATGGTAACGTACAGTTTCGAGCACCTCTAGGAAAACAAAATCCTACTCTTGTACATGAGGTTCTAAAACTTGCGGTACGTGAAGGCGGAGATATACCTTTTGTCTTTGTTGACAAGAACACAAAAGAATGGGTACATGCATCGTTTCCAAAGCTTGATTTTTTTGAAGACCGCGTGTTTTTTGATTATGTGTATTTGTCATCTGATCTTGCAGAACTCACAGGAACCGCTTATGCAGCTATCAGGAATCGACTCAATAAATTTCAGAAAAATCATGCATATACCATTGAGGTTGTCACCAAAAATAACTTAGATGAGGTTCAAGAGTTTTTGAAACGATGGTGCCTCTGGAAGGATTGTGCATCAGATGAACTACTTGAAAATGAGCGAAAAGCCATGGCGTATTCAATGGCACATTTCTTTGAATTAGGATTGTCCGGACTTGCAATCAGAATCAATGGAATTATTGAAGCGATTGCGGTTTTTGAACAGATGAATCAAAACACTGCCGTGGTTCATTACGAAAAAGGTTCACCGGATTTTGATGGAATCTACAAAGCGATCAACAAAGAAACTGCCCAACTACTCAAGGATAAGTTTCAATATATTAATCGGGAAACAGACATGGGTGTTCCTGGTTTGCGCAAAGCAAAATTGTCATATCGTCCGCATCATCTGGTTGAAGTGTTTTCAATAGAAAAGAAAAATATTTTATTCTAACCAAAGGAGATAAAAATTATTCGTCTGCGTCGCAGGTTTCGCAACCGCAGGAAAATACATCGCGGGTTCTGAGAAGTTTACATATCCTGCAGGTTTCAGTAACGAGGATGGTTCTCTCGTTTTTTATGATTCGTTCTGCAGATATTTTTATTTCCACAAGAATCGTCTGATCAACAATTTTTATTTTTCCTCTTCTTTTAGAAAGATATTGGCATACTGCAGCGGGTGTCACTCCGAGTTTTTCTGCTGCTGCTTTTTGGTTGAGTTTGTAGTCTTTAATCATGCATT